>VFZS01000204.1 GCA_016871095.1 Acidobacteriota bacterium | reverse complement strand
CGCGGGGCGGCTGTTCGAGTGCCTGGGGAACGCCAAAGTCGCCCCATCGGGTGCGCCGCTCTACATCGACGTGCTGCGCAGCCAGGACGAGGGCGATACCTGGGAGTCCGTCTTTCCGTCCGGGGACGAGAACAAGCTGGTGATCCCCGCCGGATCCGCGAAGCAGCACAGCCAGACGGACTTCAACGAGGACACTCGGGACCTGGCAGCCGGGGACTGGCTGCGGATCGACTTGCTCGAGGGGAGCGCCGAGAACGCCCAGGACATCGAAGTCGTTCTCCGCTGGGCCAAGTGAATGGGCATCGCCTACAGCGGCAGCGAGATCGTTCATGCCACCTTCGCGGCCGGCAGCCGGGCAGAGGCCATCACCGGACTCCACGCTGCCCTGGTTCAGGCCGGGTGGGAGTGGGTGTCCCTGGCGGACGGCTACAAGTACACCATCACCTCACCGCAGGACCTCAAGGCCAAGATGACCTTGCGCGATACCGACAAGTACCTCGGGCCCGGTGTCAGCAAGGATAACCCGGCGTTCGATATCCAGTTCATGTCGTTCGACGAGACCCGCCAGGGGCCGGTTCACTGGCTGCGCGTAGCGTCAGGCCGGACGCTTCAGGTAGTCGCCAACATCTGCCAGATGTTCGTGAGCCGGCCCGGTGTCACGGCGGACTTGGCCCATGTTGCTTGCGGCGGGGTTCCCTGGGTGCCTGTGCCTCTGCCGGGCAGCGAGTGCACCATCGAGCGCGGCAATGACATCGAGACCACCGAGGCCTGGTGGAGCAACGGAGACGTGCATACCATGGCCGGCTTCTGGACCGTACGCTGCTTCCGCCAGAGCTTCATGCTGGGCTATCCGGCCACCTACGCGGCCTGCCGCAACGGGGACCTGCTGACCAGCCCTGGCGACGCGACCGGACTGCTGCGGCTGATCCCTTACGCCCAGCAGCAAAGCTGGCCCTTCTACATGAACCCCTCGCCCATCACGCGGCTGTTCAACGACGCTCCGCTGCGGGTTGAACCACTGCTCGCCTGGGGAGCGTCGGGCAAGCAGGGGCCGGACGGCAAGAGCTTCGCCCGGATCAAGGGGCAGGTCTGGGATGCGTTCTGGCTCACCGAGCAGCGGACGGTCGAGGATATCGAGACCATGGACGGCTCCGAGTGGATCAACTACACCTATGAGAACGACGTGCGCGGGAGCCGCCTGGGGTGCCTCTACTTGCTGAGGGAGACCGCCGGAGGGGGGCCGAGTGGGGGCCTGGGCAACTATGCCTATTGAGCAGTTCGAGGTTGCCCTCAGCAGCGCGCGCGTGCGCTCGACGATCAAGAAAGCCGAGTACACCGGAACGAAGGTCACCGGCTTCATCGACCGTCTGCGCGAGATCCTGCTGGCCGCCGGCTGGACCGAGACCGGCACCCTTTGCGCCGGCCACGTCATCACCTGGGGGTTCTCGCCACCGATCACCACACCACCAGCGGTGCCGCCCATCGAGAAGCCAATCGTGAATCGCCCGCGGTTCCTCCACGTGGACGGCGCGGATTTCTGCTACTTCGATCCATACCGGGAGACTCCAGGGGCGTGTCACGGCGGGGGTGGCATCTGGGTTCCGCTGGGACCCAACTCGGACGAGACCATGGACAACACCGCCGGCAAGGTCGAGCAGTTCAGCAACCACTACGCGGACTGGTACTACCAGAAGACGTTCCCGACCCTGGACGGCAAGGGCCTCAACCCCTACATCGCGGCCTGGCACTTGCAAGTCACCCATAAGCCGAATCAGCACGGCCGCTGCCTGGCTGAGTACAACGACGCGGTTTTCGCGGCGCACGCCGGGATGATTGGGATAGCCGGGGAGAACCAGGGCGGCGGTTACGAACTGCAATCGCAGGCGGTTGACGGCAAGAGCCAGTTCACGGTCAAGATCTACGAGCAGGGGCAGAGCGCCCTGCTGACCCTGGCGGCCAATGGCGGGGAGATGACCTTCCAGCTTGTCCATTCCTCCGCGGCCAGCTTCTGGGGTACAGAAGATGTCGAGGTGATTGCCAACCCGCACCAGCTTGCGATCTTCCGCACGGCGGTGGGCAACAGCACCTGGTGGAAGACCATCTTCATCACGGCGCCCAAGCTTGACCCGCGCGTGGCCAGCGACATCGACTACTGCGTCTTCGCCATCGAGGACTTCCGCTCTGGCGTCTACTGGCCCCACTGGTTGAGTTCGGGCAGTTGCAGGGTGGCCCTGGCTCTGAATGGGCCGCTGAAGATCCTGGGCGGCCAGCCCTCGGTGCGCCGCTGCGGGTGCCCGGTGATGTTGGCTGAGTTGGGGACTACGCCGCTCTGTTCCAGCGACGGAAAGCCACTGGTCACCAGCGCCTTCCTGATGCTGCCCGGCCCGGCGGACAGCGACCCAGCCCGGATCGTCGGCAAGCTGTGGGATTCGCTGATCCTCTCCGATTCCGCCGCCTACGGGTCGGAGATGAACTTTCAAGGCAGACGCTATCACCTGATGTCCACTGATCCTGGCACCCACGGCTCCTGCCGGGCCAGTTGGTGGATGAACTTCGAATGAGGAGAGCAACATGCCAGGCTTCAAGTCTTACTACCTCTGCGACGAGCTTCTGGATCACGTTCTCAGCGGCGCGGCCTGGTCCCCGCCGGGCACGGTCTACTTCGCACTGTACACGGCGGCGCCTACTCCATCCGGCGGGGGAACCGAGGTCTCTGGCGGCAGCTACGCGCGGGTGTCGAAGACCAACAACAGTACCAACTTCCCCGCGGCCTCGAACCAGGCCAAGAAGAACGCCACCGTCATCGACTTCGGTACGGCCACCGCCGACTGGGGCAATATCGTCGGCATGGGCATCCTGGACGCGGCCAGCGGCGGCAACCTGCTCTACTACGCTCCGCTGACCGTCCAGCGCACCGTCCGCAACGGCGACTCGTTCTCCGTCGCCATCGACGGCCTGACCGTCACGGAGGCCTGACATGGCGATCCAGTACTCTGGCGGCCCCATCGTCAACGTGTCCTGGACGCAGACCCTCGGCACCCGCCGTGAGCTCGTGGACAAGATCGTGCTCGAGCTCGGCAACGCCGGTTGGACCGTCAAGTCCGGCGGTGGGACAGGGGATGTCACCCTGGAGAGCGCCACCACCCCACAGGGGCTCAAGGTCCGCGTCCGGGTGTGGGACCCCGGCAGCGGCAACTGCGCGCGCTTCGCCCTCAAGAACCCTTCGGAGAGCCTGACCAGCGGCGCCAGCTACCTGCTGCCGAATGCGGGAACGAAAACCTGGCGGATCGTGGCCAATAAGTACCAGATGTTCGTGTGGACCCAGGGATCTACCTCGGCGCGGGAGCACCTTGGTTTCGGCGTCTTGTGGATTCCGTCGTTCCTGGAAGGCGTCATCACCACGGTGGCAGCCTTTGTCGAAGCCAACGGCAGGGACGATTCGGACACCGCGGCAACCGCCAGTTTCCGCACGGGCATGGGGACCTTGGGCACTACCTGGTCGCGCTGCTCGATGATGCTGGACACCTACGTGCTCGACCTGGGCAACGCCCAGAACGCGAGCGTGCGCCTGTTCGTTACGGCGGCCGGCTGGAGTGACCACAACTGCGTCATCTGGCATGACGATTCCAGATTCCTGATGGACCCGCTGATCGGTTTCGGTGTGACCGGTTCCGGCGAGTACGCCAGGTTGCGCGGGATGCTCTGGGATGCGGTGATCCTCAGCGGAGGCGTGACCGCCGATGCCACCTACACCTTCGACGGGCATAACTGGGTGGCCCTCACCGGCAATGGTTCAGGCTCGGGTTCGGCGTTACCCGGAACGCTGCTGCTGGCGACAAGTTGATGTACCAGAAGGTCCAACTCTCTGGTTCGCTGAACGGTGCGCTCCATGGGCCGCCGCTGCGGTTCAAGACCTATCTCCAACCCACCTCCTATCACCGCATGGTCGCGGACTGGGCGCCGGTGGCGGTGCTCCGCACACGAGTGGTCGATCAGGCGGTTCAGACACCGGCCACGGGCTACTCCAGGATGTCCTTGGGGGCGCTCAACGGCGTCCTGCACGCGGCCCCAGGGCGCCTGCGTGGGCAGTGGTACGTGGTCGGCTATGTGGGTCTGGTCGGAGAGGCGCGCTGGCGCTCAACCGCGGAAATAGGATCACTCGGGATCATCCAGGCGACCTGCCGGGCGGACGGAGTTGCCTCTGCGTGGGCTGTCGGGACCATTCAGCCCAAGAACGCGGTGGGCGAATGCCGCGCTGATGGTGTGGGCAACGCCTACGTGGACCTGGAGCCACTGCCGGGTGAGTGCCGTGCAGACGGCGGGGCACGGGCTTGGTGCGTTGGTTACGCCCGCTCCTTCGCCCAGGCGGACGGCCAGGCAACGGCCGCGGTCGCCAGGATCATCCAGCGCATCAAGGGCCTCCGCGTGGACGGCCAAGCCACCGCAATCTGCGACAGCACGCAGGTCCGCCAGGCAACCGCTCGCGCTGACGGGCACGCCTCCGCCATGGTCCTGGCGAGCCTGGGCCTCCCGCTGACCTGCATCGTGGACGATGGCGCCCTTCCCGGCCCTAGCCCCGCCTCCCCCCGCAACTACGCCAGGTAGGGCTGTGCGCAGGGACCAACAGACCCGCTCGGCGACCACAAACGCGGCCGCGGCGCTCGATGGCAACCATAGCGCGGACACCGTGGCCGCCAGCGCGAGCACGCCGGTCATCCAGCAGCAGATCGCCGGCCTCGCCGACGGTGGCAGCTACACGTTCTACGTCTGGGCCCGCGTCCCCTCAGGCACTCGCAAGGTCTCGCTCGCCATCGTCGACAACGCCTACGCTTCGTACCTGGCCGGCCCCACGCAGATCACGCTCACCACCGCGTGGCAGCGTTTCAAAATCACCGGCACGTTGGCCGGCGGCCAGACCGCGCTCTGGGTCGTCGTGCGGCAATACGCCGCCAACGGCGACGACTGGACCACTGGCGACATTCATCTCTGGGGCGCCTGCCTTCAGCAAGGCGGCGATCCAAAGAAGGGATACGCCCGAACGTGGGCCTTCCAGACAGCGAATGTCGCGGCCGGGATCGCCTGCGGCCCCATGGTGGTCTCGGGCGTCAATGCCTCTGAATCGCCGTTCAAGGTGCGCGGCCCCGGATCGAACCTCCCTGACGACACGTTGCTGGAGGTCACCGCCGCCGGTGAACTGATCATCGCGGGCGGCTCCGGCAACGGCTACCGCCTGGCCGAACTGATGGGCGCCAGCAATCCCTCCGGCTGGTCGGGCGTGATCAAGGTCGTGAATCCCGCCGGAGTCACCGCCGGCTACATCCTGCTGTACTCCAACCCGTAAGAACAATCCACGAAAGGACAAACCGATGCAGCTCAAGCTGGACCACGCCCAGCGTCTGAACCTCCACGCGCTGCTGGGCGCGCAGCGCGGCGACGTCGCCACCATCCGCGTGCTCTGGCAGATCCAGGACAGGATCGCGCTCGGTGCCGACGAGGAACGCGCCATCGAGCTGAAGCGCGAGTTAGCCAACGCCCAGGAGCGCACCGTCTGGAACCCGGCGCTCGCGCTCCCGCCCACAGACTTCGAGTTCAGCGACGCGGAGGTCTCGCGCATCAGGAGCGCGCTCGACACCTGGACCGCCTACAGCGCCGGCTCTGATCGCCGCTGGCTCGAACCGCTCCTCAACGGGATCGCTCAATGACTTCGCTGGTGACCTACCGCCCGCCGCGGCCGCCCTCCGAGTTGGACGCCGCCTTCGCCGACTTCCTACGCGTCGATGTGGCCAGCGGCGACGCCGCCAACGACACCATCCGCAGCTATCGCAGCGAAGTCGAGCTGTGGGTGGCCTGGTGCCTCGACCAGGGCTTCGATCCGGCGACTGTGACCGTGACGGAGGTCAAGCGCTATCGGCAGGCATTGATCGAGGCGAACTACAGCCCGATCACCGTCAAGTGGAAGCTCTCGATCCTGCGCCGCTTTTACGACGCCGCCCGCAACGCCGGACTGCGTCCCGACAATCCCGCCACCGGCGTGAAGGCCCCGCGCGTGCGCCAGGCCACCGAGGATTTCAAATACCTATGCGATGAGGAACTGGCGAAGCTCTTCGCGGCGATCCCCAATCCCGACGATGCCATCGGCCCCGACAAGGTCCGGCGCCTGCGCAATCTGCTGATGGTCAGCATGATGGCGTTGCAAGCTCTGCGCACCGTCGAGGTCCATCGCGCCAACGTTGATGATCTCCTGGAGAAGGGCGAGCACCTCACGCTGCTCGTGCGCGGCAAGACCCGCGACCGCATCGTCCACTTGCGGCCGGACACGGCCAAGCGGATGAGGGAATACCTGACGCTCCGCGGCACAGGATCGCGCGACAAGTTGGGCACGCCGCTGTTCGCGACCGTCGGCTACCACGGCGGAGAAGGCCGGCTCAGCCGCCGCACGATCCGCATATACACGGACAGGTTCCTTGAAGTGGCCGGCCTGAAGCGGCCCGGCATTTCGAATCACGCTCTGCGCCACACGGCCGCGACTTTGGGCTACCTCCACACCGGCGATCTGCGCGCGGTACAAGAGTTCCTCGGCCACGCTGATCCTCGGATGACCTCGCGCTACGCGCACGTGGTGGACATGGCAAAACGCAATCCCGCGTTATTCATCCCGGTGAAGCTCGGCGGCGCGACTTGATACTTCGCCCGGAAGAAGGGTTCATGGAGGTCGACATGACGGATGTTCCCCCAACAATAACCCCACAACTGATTCCACTGGTCAATCGGCTGCCGTCGCGCGCGCGCACCGAAATGGACGCTGCTTTCGCGGACTTCCTGCGTATCGACGTGGCCAACGGCGATGCCTCCCAGGACACCTTGCGCAACTACCGGAATGAGGTCGCCCTCTGGTCGGCCTGGTGCAGCGAGCAGGGCGTTGACCCGGCGACTGCCTCCGTGGTGCACATCAAGCAGTATCGCGCCGCGCTGCTGGAGCACCACTACGCTCCCATCAGCATCCGCTGGAAGCTCTCGATCATTCGCCGGTTCTACGAGGCCGCGCGCAACGCCGGTTTGCGCTTTGATAATCCTGCCGCGGGCGTGAGGTCGCCCCGCATCCGTCAGGCCGCCGAGGATTTCAAGTATCTCTCGGATGAGGAGCTGACGCGCTTCTTTGCGGTGATCCCTAATCCAGATGAGGCCACCGGCGAGGATAGGGTTCGGCGACTGCGGAGCCTGCTCCTCATCACCATGATGGCGCTCCAAGCACTCCGCACCATCGAGGTGCATCGCGCCAATGTCGAGGACTTGACCGAGAAGGGCGAGAACCTGATCTTGTTGGTGCGCGGCAAGACCCGCGACCGCATCGTGTACTTGCGGCCGGACACGGCCAAACGCGTGAAGCAGTACCTCGAGCTGCGCGGCAAGGTCGATCCCGACGCGGCTGGGACTCCTTTGTTTACCGTCGCCAGCGTGCGTCACGAGCGCTACGACGGCCAGCGTTTGAGCCGCCGCCACATCCGCGAGCAAACTGACAAGTATCTGCGCCTTGCCGGTCTGAAGCGCCCGGGCATCTCGAACCACGCGCTGCGCCACACGGCCGCCACTCTGGGCTACCTGCACACGGGCGACCTGCGCGCCGTGCAGGAGTTCCTGGGCCACGTCGATCCGCGCCAGACCTCACGCTACGCGCATGTCGTCGACATGGCGAAACGCAATCCGGCGCTTTCGATTCAGGCCACGCTGCGCCGCGAGACCGCATGAAATGAACCCATATGACAACTGCTCTGATTCCGATTCCGAATCGTCCCGCGCCGTCGCGCGCCGAGATGGATGCCGCCTTCGCCGAGTTCCTGCGCCTCGATGTCGCCAATGGCGACGCCTCCCCCGACACGATCACCGGCTATCGCGGCGTCGTCGAGTCATGGGTGAACTGGTGTTTGGAGGAGACCATCGATCCGGCGACGGTGACGGTGCACCACATCAAGCGCTATCGCCAGATGCTGATCGAGCGCAGCCTGAGCCCGGTCACCGTTCGTTGGAATCTGATGGTAGTGCGGCGCTTCTACGAGGCGGCGCGCAATGCCGGTCTGCGGCTCGATAATCCCGCGGCAGGTGTGAAGGGACCGCGAATCCGCCACGCCGCCGAGGATTTCAATTACCTCTCGGAACAAGAACTGGCCACGCTGCTGGCGGCGGTTCCCGATCCCGACCAAGCCACGGGACGCGAGAAGCTGCGGAGGCTGCGCGACCTGCTCATGATCGGCATGATGGCCTTGCAAGGCTTGCGGACCATCGAAGTGGCGCGCGCCAGCGTCGAGGACCTCACCGAGAGGGGCGAGCACATGGTCTTGCTCGTGCGCGGCAAGACCAAGGACCGGCTCGCGTACCTGCGGCCGGACACCGCCGAGCGGCTGAGGGCCCACCTGGGGCTGCGTGGCAGGGTTGAGGCCGACGAGCTGGGCACGCCCGTGTTCACCAACATCGCCAAACATCCGCACCGTCTCGGCCGCAGCCAGGTCCGCCTGCGCACGTCCCAGTATCTGCGCCTGGCGGGCTTGAAGCGGCCAGGACTCGCCGACCACGCGCTCCGGCACACGGCCGCGACCTTGGGATACCTGCACAC
>VFZS01000203.1 GCA_016871095.1 Acidobacteriota bacterium | reverse complement strand
ACGCCCTTGATGACCATCACTCGGGGCGAGTGCTGCTTGCGCGCCCAGTGGTACACCTGCTGGGTGGCGTAGCCGGAGTCGATGGCCAGCTTCACGATGGGCAACCCCACGCCGGACTCGCTCACAAAGGTCTCGTCCAGCAACGCGGACAGCCGCTCCCACACCTCGGGCCGGGAGGTGTCACCCTCGAGCACACGGTAATCGACCGACCAGGACTGCTTGTCAGGTCCCCAGGCGGTGATCTCGACCTCTAGCCGCGTCTGCTGCACATCGCAGCCGCCGGTGATAAACAACCCGCCCGCCGGCACGGCGCCGATCCGGTAATCCTCGCGGCGCTCGTACAGCCTCTGCCAGTCGGGCGCCTCCCCGACCTGCGTCCAGGTCTCGCCGAGCACCGTGTTCACGAACACCTGCAATAGCGCCTGGTCCTTCTGCGCCCGCTCGAACATCCCCGCCGCCTCGGCCCAACTGAACCACCCCACCGGGCTGTAGAGGCTGGACAGCAGGAAGCCGGCCGTCTTGCCATCGCCCACTGCGCTGGGCCGCCACTCGCCCCGCGGCAACATCAGGTGCTTCTGGTGATTGGCCAGACGCGCCTGGCAGTGCTCGCAGAGGTAGACCGCTTCCTCGGGCTTGCCCTTCGGCCAGGTGAGCCGCGCGAACTCCAGCACCTGAAACTGTCCGCAGGCCGGGCAGGGCACCCAGTAGTGGCGCTGGTCACTCTCCAGGTAGGCCGTCTCGATTCGGCTCAACCCCGCGATCTTGGGCGTCGAGACGATGAAGATCTTGCGCCGCGCAAAGGTCCGCGCGCGTGCCAGCGCCAAGTTGATCGGATCGCCTTCCCCGTCGACGTCACCCGGATAGCCATCTACCTCATCGAGGAACAAGTACCGGGCGGCCATGGAGCGCAGGCCCACGGCGCTGTTGGCCCCGGTCATCACCAGCACGCCCCCAGGGAACTCCTTCGACAGAACTGTGTTGCCGCTGTCCCGCGAGCGGGGAGCACGGACCAGTTGACGCAGCGCCGCGCTTTCCTCGATCAGCGGATCGATGCGCTGCTTGGAGTTCCTCTTGGCCATCTCCACGGTGGGCTGGACCGCCATCATGGGCCCTGGCGCTTGGTGGATCACGTAGCCCACAAAGTTATTTCCCACCTCCGTGTTGTGCGTTGGAATCATCGACTCACCCACGAGGTAGAGATGGCTCTGTGAATCGACCGCAATGCACCGCACGGGTACCGACGGGACCCGCTCGATTCGGACGATCCGGCGCCGTTCACTACGAGTTGCTCGGCGTCCTGGCCGGCGTAACTGGCGACGGAGCTTTCGGCTTAGCCGAAATATCGGCAAGTCGTCGTAGGCCGTGAAGCGGATCAACCAGTGGTCTTGCACCTGGCACGTTCGCCCTTGAATTCGTTGCACGCCGCCAGGGTGACAGCAAACGGTTGCCTTCAGCCCCAGAGTCATCAGGAGTTCGTAGACTCTATCCCGCAGGTTGGGGTTGCTTGTAGAGTACTGGCACCGCCAACCGTGTCGCTCGATGTGGCCATCCGAGTCCATCAATCCTTGCAGCAACGCGAGCCTTTGGCTGAAGCTGGCGCGCAGGTACTGCAAAGGAATATGCTTGTTGCCCTTCAGACCGGCCTCCCGAAGCGTACCCCTGAAGCCCGTCGTCCTGTCGGCCACCGCGACGGTGTCAGAGTGCCCGCCTTCGTCGCGCCCGCGCCCACGACGACCGTCAACGACAATCCGCGCCGATCTTCCATTACGCCATGGGGGCAGTTGGTAATCGACGGAATACCCACAAGTGCTCAGGTGCGCCGCAATTTCGTAATCATCCTCGTGGAGAGATAGGTCGTTCGCCAGCGATGTGCCATTTCCTAGCCAATAGCCCAGCAGATAGGGATCGACAGGCAAGTCGACACGGGGAAGTGAAAGGGGACCGGTGACATCAACGGCATAGCGATTCCAATGGCCCCGGACCTTATACCGAGGGACCATCTCCACGGTCGCAAGACACCTTAGTTTCTGCCTTTCGTGTCCCAGTCCTTCCCACACTACCCAGCGGTGTTCTGCATCGCACACGATCCGTGAACCATCCGAAAACGTCAGTTCATAGCAGTCGCGATCCCAGAAGACTGGAGAGACTCCCACCACTTGGCAAGGTTGACCGTTCTCATCAAAGACCGTCTCCCCGCAGCGAATCTCGCTCATGGTTGTCCAGCCCTCTGCCGTGGGAACGGGCGTGTCCAGCGCCAGCGGGCCCCCAAGCTGACTACCCTTCATCAACACCACGCGCTCGACCGGCGACGAGGGCGAGAGGCAGTCCATGATCTCCTTCAGATACGGCGTGCGCTCCGTGCGCCAGGGCCCCGGCTCCGCCGAGGCGCGCGTGGACAAGCTGCGATACTGGTCCGCCCACTCGGAGATGGTCAGCAGCGGGTCCGGCCGCGCGCCGGCGGCCGCGGCGGCGCTGTAGATTTCCTCAGCCGTTTGGGGTGGCAGCATCAGCAAAATCCAACAGCAGCTTGCGAAGCGCCGTGGTGAGGATCTCGTGGACCCGGCGCAGGTCGCTCTCGGCAGCCAGCACCGGCGCCAGTTGATCGGGAAGGTTCAGGGCGCGGTCCCGCAGGCCGCGGTAGCGGTTGAACGCCGCCACCGTGACTTCATCCCGGCTGAGCAGCTTACCCAGCTTCTCCTCGTACTCCAGCTTGGCCTTCCGGGCCTTGTAGTGTTCGTGAACCGCCCGGGCACGGGCGTAATCCAGCGTGCCCGCACCGCCCAGCTCGGCCCGTGGCGGCTCCACTGCCGGCGGCGGCGCCGGCCGGCGCGGGGGAGGCGATGGAAAGGCGATACTGCTGCCCGCCCGCGGCCCCGTGTTCCGCTCCCAGTCGGCATCGGCCTGCCCGGTGTCGATCTGACCCGCCGGGGTCGTCCGGATCCGCCCGGACTGGATCGCTTTCTGAACCGCCCTTAACGTGACGCCCCGATGCTTGGCGTATCCGCGCAGGCTGACCAGCGCCATGGAACTTTCTCCGGAAAACCACCACTTTCCGCTTGATCTTCTGGCCCCACCGAGTGATGAATGGGGTCGCCATGCAGAACATCGCCAACCCCACTACGAAGCACGCCCGGGAACAACAGATCCTGGGCTGGCAGATCCAAGACCGGCGCCAGGCCGCCCTGGCCGGCATCGCCGACGCCACTGAGCGCCTGCGCCGGCTGATCGACGAGCTGTCCACCGCCACCAGGATGTACCCCAAGGCCGAGGATGCTTCCAAGGCCCTCGAATACGCGCAGAACCAGATCACCTGGGGCTTCGCCAACCTGCTGACGGCCATCCACGATGCCAGGGCCAAGGCGCACGAGGCCGACGCCCTGGCGGCCACGCTCGCCGGACTCGAGCGCGCCGATGCCGCGGCGGCGCCGCCGGACCTGATCACCGCGCTCGAGGATCTGCTCGCGCACCGCGAGTGCCCGGTCGAGAGCCCCGAAGCCGAAGCGGCACGCCGCGCCCTGGCCCAGGCGCGCGGGGAGGTGCAACCGTGAAGAAAGCCGACGTCACCATCGGTTCCACTTACATCGTCAAGGTCAGTGGCAAGCTGACCAAGGTCCGCATCACCCGAGAGTCGCCTTACGGCGGGTGGGACGGCCTCAACCTCGCCACCCACCGGGAGGTCCGCATCCGCAGCGCCGCCCGGCTGCGAGCGCCCGTTGAGTGGCCATACCGTCCGCCGCAAATCGACGCCAGCACGCCTCGCCTCAACCCCCGGGAGCGCGGCGTGAACCTGGCTGTGCTGCGAGCATGGCGTCAGGACCGGGCCAACCGCAACGAGCCCAGTGGGGTGCGCGATTTCTTCATCGCGTTCGGCCTGTGCCCCGAATGCCACTCGAGCGGGCGCGGGCCTTACGACGACTGCACGGCCTGCCGCGGCACCGGGCTGCATAAGTGCTGATCCCCAGCGGCCCGCCACCCCTGCTATCGGGTGGCGGGCGTCGAATGGGGCCGGCCACGGAACGTGGTGCCCCAGGGAGACTGGAAACCATGAGAGCCTTTGCGATTATCGAAACCAACGTCACCGCGTATCCCACCGCGGCGGAGGCCAAGCAAGCCGTGGCCGCCGCCGGCGAGAGCGAGCCGCGCCTGGCCGTCACCTCGGAGGCCGAACTGGCCGCCAGCCCGCTGGCGATCGGCCAACTCATCGACATCTGGAACTTGACTGGCTAATCCTTCCTCATTTTTCGGCGATAGCGCCCAGTTGATCGGCCACGGCCAGGAGGCGTCGGTCAAGGCGTTGGAGCCGACGGCGGGTTTTCTCATCGGGAAAACTGCGCCGATACGTCTCCATCAGGTGGCGTGTGGCGGCCAAGGCTTGACGGATTCCGGAGATATCGGGGCTGAGGGTGTTCTTGGGAATGGGAAGCATGGGTACGGTGTGCGGTTGAGTCGCATTTTGTCGGGCCAGGTGATACTGGCGGTGTAGGTCTTGTTGGGTGACCTGGATATATTGCATGCTCATGCGGATGTCTTTGTGGCCGAGGAGCTGCATCAGTGCGGGAAGGGTGATGCCGAGGCGGATCATTTCCGTGGCGTAGGTGTGGCGTAAACGATGCGGTGTTACGTGAGAGGAGCAACCCGCTCGTTTGGCGGCAGCGGTTAATGCTCGCGCCAGGACGTGCTTTAGAACAAAAGGGCCGCCGCGCGGCAGCAGCAGGCCTTCCGATTTGGCCAATACTGCCGGCGGGGCCAAAGGCCGCAGTTCGAGAATGCGGGCGACGATGCGCCGGATCTCGGGGTCGGCCGGAACGAGGCGTTCGGTGTGCAGTTTGCCAAGGGGGACATGGAACGCCCACTGATCCGGTGCGACCTGCCGCAGACAGTCCAGCGGCAGGTCCATGCATTCGCCGATGCGCATGCCGGTGGCACGGGTGAGCAAGAGGGCATTGGCAGGCAGGTCGTCGGTTCGCCGGAGTTCCTCCTGTAGCTTTTGATCCTCGTCTGGATTCAAGGGGCGGGGCAGATAGTGTGTTTGCGGCGGGAAGTCCTCCAGTCGGATCAGGCCGGGCCGGATGGGATGTCCTTGGGCGGCCAGATCGTCCAACAAACGCCGGAGGTTCAGCATGTGGCCAGTGCGGGTTGTGTTGCACAATGGTGGATCTTGTTCGCGCAGCCAACGGAACCAGCCCAGCAAATGCGGATCGCGGCGGAGTTGCGCCAGGCGCCGGACCTGCGGAAAGGCGGCGTGGAGATAGACGAGGAGCCGGTTGGTTGTGACGCGGTATTTGAGCACGGTGCCGAGCCGTAGCGTGAGAGCGAGGGTTTGGATATGGGCTTCGAAGATCTGTTCGAGGCTGAGTTTGGACTGGCTCATGGAATCGACGGGGTGGACAAGGCCACGCGCCTCTGGATGGCTTGGGCATATTCCCGCCAGACATCTTGGGGAGCGAGTTGCACGTAGAGCATCGTAGTGTGAATCTGGGAATGCCCCATCAGATGTTGCAGAGCGGGCAGGGAGATGCCGGCGCGAACCATATCGGCGCCGAAGGTATGACGGAACCGATGTGGGTTGGCGTGGGGGACGCGACTGCGCCCGCGATGGTGCCGGAACAGCGAGCGGAGTCCGGCGGCGGTCATGGGCTGTCCGCGATGGGGCCCTTTCAGGGAAACGAACACCGCGGGCGAGTTGGTAAGCGGTCTTTCCAGCCGCAGATAATTCTGCAGAACCTGCAGCATCTCGGGAGGCAACGGCAGGACCCGTTTCTTGTTTCCTTTGCCGAGAACTCGCATCTGCGCATCGGCCAGTTGGAGATCTTCGAGCTGAAGAGCCAGGGCCTCGCAGGAGCGCAATCCATCGAACAACATCAAACCCACCAGGGCGAGATCGCGAAAGGTACGAAAGCTGCGCCAGAACTGGGAGACTTCTCCAGCCGAAAGTGGCACGACCAGGCGCCGCGGTTGCCGCAGACGAAGGCCCAAGGCCACGGCTCGTCGTGGCCGGCCATAGCCGAGCGGCGAGCGTTTGGTGTACGTCTGCTGGAAGTGAGATTGACCGGCGGGAATCTCCTGTCCGTAATGGAAGCGGTACAAGCAACGAAGGACATCCAGGCGGTGATTTACGGTTCGGGGCGTGGGTTTGGGCTGCTGGTCCAGTTGCTGACGGACATAGTCCAGGAGAGTGGAATCGGTGATGTCGGAAAGAGGCTGCGGCGCGTCCTGCAACCAGCGGGCAAAGTGCAACAGGTCAAAAGCGTATGCGCGCAGCGAACGCAACGACAGTTGACGAATGCACTGAGCATCGAGGAAGGCATTCGCCCAGGCGACTTCCTGCCCCTGCTCATCCAGGAGCCGATAGGGAGAAGCGCTGGCTGGAACCGAAGGCCGATGGACCAGGGTAAGTTTCATGGCTGTGACGCTCGTTGGAGACAGGCAGTGAAATCGGCAGCGCTAGCGCCAGCGACGAAATAGCTGTTGGGATCGTGTCCGTGTGGCAACTGGACAACGTGGGATCGGACGCCGAAGTCTTTCAGCCGCAGGGCGAGCTGGCGAGAAGCCTTCTGCCCGGCTTGGTTGTCATCCTGGTCGAAGACGATGTACACAGAACGGCCTGGCTGATCGGAGAGCTGTGCCAAGTGAGCGGGCGTTAACTGAGTGCCGATCGCACAGGTGGTGTTACGAAAACCGGCCTGCCACAGCACAGCCAGGTCAAATAGGCCTTCCACCAGGATCACGGTGGAGAAATTACTTACGGACTTCCAGGCAAATAATCCGCCCTTGGAGCGCGGCAGCAAGCGGTGCGGAAATGCTGCGCCGATGCTGCGGCCGTAGAGGTTGACAATCCGGCCCTGCTGATGGCACGGAAAGATGATCCGCCGGCAGAAGGTGTCGCGGCCTTGCTGACTGATCAAGCCCATATCCAGCATCACCTCGAAGGAATAGTCCAAGGTGGCGAGGTGACGTCGCAAGTTTCCGCCGGGAGCATAGCCGATGCCGAGTTCCTCAATCACGGCGGGGTCGTGCAATTTGCGATGCTCCAGATAGCGCGCCGCTTCCGGATGGCGGTGAAGTTGAAGCCTATAGAATGCGGCCGTCTGCTCCAGCAACCGGGAAGCGGGTGAGGGCATCAGTTCCTGTTCGAGATGGGCCACGGTTTGGCGGAATGGCAGATCGAGATAAAGCTGAACAAAGCGGATCAGGTCGCCGCCCCGCCCGCAGCCATGGCAGTAGAACAGATTCTTGCCGGCATTGACGTAGAAGGAAGGGCGAGTCTCCTGGTGTAAAGGACACAACCCGACAAACTCGTGCTGGCTGCCGGCCCGACAGGGCCTCCAGTTGTGGCGCTGCAGATACTCCAGCAGCGGGATGCGCTGTTTGAGCCGCTCCAGATTCTCGGCCATGGCGCTGCTTTCGCCTCCAGAGTCGAGATTAGGCGGAAAGCAGCCGTCTTCCCAGGCAAGGATGGTGGGCGGCAGCAGTTTTTCTAAATCCGCAAGGGCCAAAAGCGGGCGAGAAACGGAAATGTAGTGTGCCAGCGCAACGGCAACGAACTATGGACGAGGATCTCCGTCCGGCTGAGCCACGCACCTATGGCCCGCATCGTCTGGCGCAAGAACCAAAATGGCGGCTGAGAAGAGTCCAGGCTGCGGAACCACCGCCGAAGCGTGGAGGGATCGGCGACACGATCCGGATCTTTGACGGTAGGCGCCGCGGCTTCCCAGGAACGATCTTCCACGAAGTAGCGCCGTAGCGCCTGGCTGCGAGCGAGAAAGCTGTAGTGGCCGTAAGGAGGAGAAAAGGGCGGCAAAAACGTGAACGTCTTACCGCAGCGATTGCAGCGGCCACGCCGAATCCCGATCCAGTCGTGGTGTTCATCATGAGCCTGTTTGCGGCGGCGGCCATGACCGACGATGGAATCCTCAGAACAAATCGGGCATCGGCGCAGGATAACCTCCGCACCCGCCTCGGCCCAATCGGCTTCGAGGTTGTACTGAGCTTCCGAAAGTGGGATAAACAGAATCGTAAGCGATGGGGGCTTCGCCCGGCCGGCGACCTTGCCCAGATCTGCGACCGGCGCGGGGCCCTCCTCCTCAAAGAAAATCTCACCTGGAAAAGAATACCGAACCTTCACCTTCTCAGCTCGACGCAACTGTGCCTGTGCTGCCTCACGCCGCCGGCCGGCGCGCGCTTCGGTTCCATGCACCGCGGAGGTGCGGGAACCGTTCATCCAGCAGCATGCTGGCTTGATGTGCCGTCTCCACTTCCGGTTCCGGATGGCTCGCGGCTGGCACCGGCGGCTCTGCCCGCCGGCGCAGGCGGCGATTTCGGGCAGCGCGGCGGCCGCCGATCGCCCCGGCGATGCGGCACGCGGCGATGGTCATGTTGAAGTAGGGCCTCGTGTGGTCAATCGTCATCACACCGATGAAGGCCCACTTCGGCTCAAAGCTCAAGGGAATAACGCCATGGACCACCAGAAAGAACCGAACAGAAGGCGATGCCACTGGGCTGACCAGCGGATTGGCCGGTTAACTGGAACGGCTTCGCCGGCGTGGTGCCCTTCGACGACCTCAAGCCGGTCCGCAAGTTCACCGACCGCAAGACCGCCATCACCAGGATCTGGCGCGCCATCCAGCGCCTGGCGCCGGC
>VFZS01000202.1 GCA_016871095.1 Acidobacteriota bacterium | reverse complement strand
CAGGCGGAGCAAGCGGCGGAGTTGTGCCGCCGCGCCGGCGCGCTGTTCATCGTGGATGACCGGGCCGATATCGCGCTGCTGGTGGACGCCGGGCTGCACGTGGGCCAGGACGATCTGCCGCCGGGCGACGCCCGCCAGTTGCTGGGTCCGGAGCGCGTGCTCGGTTTCTCGACGCACAATGAGGCGCAGCTCACGGCGGCGCTGGCCGAGCCGGCCGACTACCTGGCCTTCGGCCCGGTGTTTCCCACCGTCACCAAGGAGCGTCCCGACCCGGTGGTCGGCCTGGAGGAGCTGCGGCGCATGCGGCGGCTGGCGGACCGGCCGCTGGTGGCGATCGGCGGCATCACCCGCTACAATGCGCTGGAAGCGCTCGCCGCGGGGGCCGATTCGCTGGCGGTCATCGGCGACCTATACCCGGAACTTTGCACCGCGGAGAGCCTGCGCGCGCGGATGGAAGAATGGCAACAACTCGTAACGGCGTAGACACCGGCCTGGTGACTGGGCTTGGGCACGCGCCGCGCCTGGGCGTCGCCAAGTTCGCACCCGGCGTCAGGCAGGCTCAGGCCGGGATGGTGTACACTGCGCACAGAGGCGCAGTCAAGTGATTCGAACGGTGGAAGCGGTGATCGATGAGCAGGGTAACCTCCGGCTGCTCGAGCCCGTGCAGTTGCCGTCGGCACGGCGCGCGCTGGTGACCATCCTGGAGGAACGCCCGGCTGAGGGCGCGCCGGAAAGCGCGTTGCTGAGCGAAGCGGCCCTGGCCGAAGACTGGAACCGCCCGGAGGAGGACGCGGCGTGGTTGCACCTGCACCGGGGGTGGTAGTCGTCGTTCGCTTCCCATTCTCGGATCTGTCGCAAACCAAGCTGCGCCCGGCTGTGGTTCTCGCCGGCGCTGGCCGTGGGGACTGGATCCTATGTCAAGTGACCAGCAGGCCTTACGGAGACGCCCGGGCTATCGAGCTCCACGACGCCAGCTTCGAGGCGGGCTCCCTGCGCGTCACCAGCTATGCGCGGCCTGGCAAGCTGTTTACCGCCAGCCGGGATCTGATCGTGGCGCAGGTTGGCAACCTCAAGCCGGAACCGCTCCGCCAGATCATCGACTCGGTGGTGAATCTCCTGGGGGCTGGTGGTTCTTAATGAGGCGCCGCACATAGGAGCGGGTGGCGGTCATCAGTGACCTGTACCCGGAGGATTGCACCGCGGAAGCCCTGCGCGCCCGGATGGAAGAATGGCAACGACTCGTAACGGCGCAGACACCGGCCTGGTGAAGGGCCTGGGACTGCTGGACGCCACCATGCTGGTGATCGGCTCGATGATCGGCTCGGGCATCTTCATTGTCTCCGCCGACATCGCCCGGCAGGTGGCCTCGCCCGGGCTGCTCATCATGACCTGGGTGGCCACGGCCGTGCTCACGCTGATCGCCGCGCTGAGTTACGGCGAGCTGGCGGCGGCCATGCCCCACGCGGGCGGCCAGTACGTCTACCTGCGGGAAGCGTACGGTCCGCTAAGCGGATTCCTGTTCGGCTGGACCATGTTCCTGGTGATCCAGACCGGCACCATCGCCGCCGTGGCGGTGGCCTTCGCCAAGTTCACGGGGGTGTTTTTCCCGGTGCTTGCGACGGAGCGCTACCTGCTGCGGCTGGGGCCACTGGGAATCAGCACCCAGCAGGGGCTGGCCATCGCGGTGGTAATCCTGCTGACCTGGATCAACACGCGCGGGCTGCGCACCGGCGCGGGGGTGCAGAACGTCTTCACCTTCGCCAAGACCGCCGCGCTGCTGGGCCTGGTGGGACTGGGCCTGGCGCTAGGGGGCAATCCGGAGGCCGTGACCCGCAACTTCAGCCGCTTCTGGGAGGGCGCGGACTGGGGCTTCTGGAGCATACGGCTGGTGGGCGTGGCCATGGTGGGCGCGCTGTTCAGCTCCGACGCCTGGAACAACGTGACCTTCACGGCGGGCGAGATCCGCAATCCGCGGCGCAACGTGCCTGTGGCGCTGGCCCTCGGCGTGGCCATCGTGTCGGCCATTTACATCGCCTGCAACTTTGTCTACCTGGCGGTGCTGCCGCTGGAGAGCATCCAGACGGCCCAGGAGGACCGCGTGGCCACCGCCGCGGCCCGGGTCATCCTCGGCCCGGTGGCGGTGCAGGCCATGGCTGCGGCCATCATGATCTCAACCTTCGGCTGCGCCAACGGGCTGATCCTGGCCGGGGCGCGCGTCTACTACGCCATGGCCCTGGACGGGCTGTTCTTCCGGCGGGTGGCGCGCCTGAATCCCCAGAGCCACGCCCCCGTGGTGTCGCTGGTGGCGCAGGGCGCCTGGGCCTGCCTGCTCACCCTGAGCGGCGCCTACAGCGATCTGCTGGACTATGTTATATTCGCAGTCTTACTTTTCTACATCCTGACGATTGCAGGGATCTTCGTATTACGGCGCCGGCGTCCCGACCTCGAGCGGCCCTACCGGGCCTGGGGGTATCCGGTGCTCCCGGGCGTATACATCGCGCTGGCGGGACTGATCGAGATTTTGCTGTTGCTGTACAAACCTAAGTACACCTGGCCGGGGCTGATCCTGGTGCTGCTGGGCGTGCCCGTGTACTTCTGGTGGCGCCGCGGCGCGGCCCGGCAGGAGAGGTGAACACAATATGGCGAGCGGACTGTTTCTCAGGAAGAGCGTCCAGGAGTTGCACGCGGAGGCCGAGGCCCAAACCCTCAGACGCGCGCTGGGGCCGTGGAACCTGGTCTCGCTGGGCATCGGCGCGATCATCGGCGCGGGCCTGTTCTCGCTGACCGGGATTGCGGCGGCGGAGAACGCGGGGCCCGCCATCGCGCTGTCCTTCGTGGTGGCAGCCATCGGCTGCGCCTTCGCCGGGCTGTGCTACAGCGAGTTCGCCTCGATGATCCCCATCGCCGGCAGCGCGTACACCTATTCCTACGCCACCATGGGCGAGTTCCTGGCCTGGATCATCGGCTGGGACCTGGTGCTGGAGTACGCCGTGGGGGCCTCGACGGTCTCCATAAGCTGGTCCGCCTACGTGGTCTCCTTCCTGCACGACCTGGGCATCGACCTGCCGGCCAAACTGGTGGCTTCGCCCTTCGAGCCCCTCCGGCTGCCCGATGGCACCATGGTGCACGGCCTCATCAACCTGCCCGCGGTGTTCATCGTGGTGGTGGTCTCGCTGCTGCTGATGATCGGCATCCGGGAGTCGGCGCGGGTCAACGCGGTCATCGTGGTCATCAAGGTGACGGTGGTGGTGGTGTTCATCTGCCTGGGCGTGTTTTTCATCAGCCGGGCCAACTACACCCCTTACATTCCGCCCAACACCGGCGAGTTCGGGCACTTCGGCTGGAGCGGAATCATGCGGGCCGCGGGGGTGATCTTCTTCGCCTACATCGGCTTTGACGCGGTCTCGACCGCGGCCCAGGAAGCGCGCCACCCGCAGAAGGACATGCCCATCGGCATCATCGGTTCGCTGGTCATCTGCACGGTGCTGTATGTGTTGTTCTCCTCCGTGCTCACCGGCATGGTCAGCTACACGGAGCTGGGCGGCGCGGCCCCGGTGGCCACGGCCATCGACCGCACGCCGTACGACTGGCTGAAGCCGCTGGTCAAGCTGGCCATCATCTCGGGATTCACTTCGGTCATCCTGGTGATGCTGCTGGGGCAGTCGCGGGTGTTCTTCTCGATGTCGCGCGACGGCCTGCTGCCCAGGATCTTCTCCGACATCCACCCCAGGTGGAAGACGCCCTGGCGGTCCAACCTGCTTTTCATGCTGTTTGTGAGCCTGTTTTCGGCCTTCGCGCCCATCTCGGTGGTGGGGCACATGACCTCGATCGGCACGCTGCTGGCCTTCGTCATCGTGTGCGCGGGCATCCTGATCATGCGCCGCACCCACCCGGACATTCCCCGGCCCTTCAAGACGCCGCTGGTGCCGCTGGTGCCTATCCTGGGCATTCTGGTGTGCGCGGCCATGATGTATTCGCTGGGGACGGATAACTGGCTGCGCCTGGGCGGGTGGCTCGCCATCGGCCAAGTGATCTACTTCGCTTACAGCCGCCACCACAGCAAGCTGAGGAAACGCAGCCAGTAGGGCGAGCGGCGGGGCGGATCGGGTACAATCTAGACAGACCGGCGGTTCCCAGGCGACGCCGATGTGTGAAGTGACCCTGTCGATACCCGAGGAGGCCCTCACGGCGCTGAGGCTGGCGCCGGCGGCCATGGCCGACGAGCTGCGTCTAGCCGCGGCGGTGAAGCTCTACGAGCTGGGCAGACTCTCCTCGGGCGTCGCGGCGGAACTGGCCGGTGTGCCCCGTGCGGTGTTTCTCGGCCGGCTTGCCGATTACGGAGTTGTGGCCCTTCGCCTGAGCGAAGACGATCTCAGGCAAGATCTTCAGAATGCCTGAGGCCGTCTCGAACACCTCGCCGATCCAATACCTCTATCAGGCCGGTTTACTGGAACTGCTGCCCCTGCTCTACGGCACGATCGTGATCCCGGAAGCGGTGGCGCGCGAACTGGCTGAGGGCCGTGCTGCCGGCGTGGCGCTGCCCGATCCGACCACGCTGTCCTGGATGTCGATTGAACGGCCCGCGGAAATCGAACTCCTGCGGATCGTGGCAGATCTGGGCCCCGGGGAGCGCGAGGTTCTGGCACTCGGCTTGGGGAGGCCGGGATGCCTCCTCATCCTCGACGACGCGCTGGCGAGGCGTCAGGCCCAACACTGGAACCTTAGAGTGACTGGGACGCTTGGCGTTCTGCTGAAGGTCAAGG
The DNA here is from genome assembly GCA_016871095.1 of Acidobacteriota bacterium. GTDB lineage: Bacteria > Acidobacteriota > Terriglobia > Bryobacterales > Bryobacteraceae > VFZS01. The sequence goes on along the minus strand of VFZS01000202.1, from coordinate 3,879 downwards.
CGCTCGGACGCCTTGCGGCCGTCCGGCCCGTGCTCGACAAGCTCGAAGCCCTCCGCTTCCGCCTCGACCCAGCCACGCGGGCAGCAGTGCTCAAGCTGGCGGGAGAGGTGTAATCGAGGCACTGCCTCGGTGAAGCGCCCGCCGGCTTGGCCGACGGGTTCAGGGGCTGTCCATCCAGGTGCTGAGCCAGCCGGGGGCTGGCTCGCGGGTCAGGGGACTCGCCCCACGGCGGGCGGCTGGGGGCGGACAAGCAGGTGACCTGTGCCGGAGGATAGAATCATAGTGCTGGGCATTCTGAACCAGGGGAGCATGGTGGACTATGAGGCGGCGTTCCTTTTCACTTCGTCCATACCGGATGATGCCGGCCTTCGCCTTGAGCCTTCTGGGGTGGCCCCTCATGGCACAACATCCTCCGGTCACGCTGTACGACAAGGATCTCAACGTCATCAACCCCGTGAGCGGCCAAAACGCCAATGTGCCGCTCAGCCCCGCCAACACCTGTGGTAGTTGTCACGACTACGCCACCATCACCGCGGGCTACCACCTACAGATGGGGTGGGATCGCATCTCGGACGACTTCGGCCGCAAGTACAGGCGGCCGTGGGAGCTCACTCATGGCAAGATGGGCGGCTGGTACCCGTTCACTCCGCGGCAGTTCGCCAAGAAGAAGAACCGGTTCCCGGGGGAGATCGACCTGACCGCCTACGATTTCGTCGGGTTCTCATCCATCGGCCCGTACCAGGCGCCCTGCGGGGCCTGTCATCCCGGCGGGGGCGGGCTGGAGAAAGACCGTGAAGGCAACCGTTACGACCAGCACCTGCGCGCCAACCCCAACTTGAAGACACGCTGGACGGCGACTACCATCGCAGCGCCTGGGACCGCAGCGGGGTGGTCGAGGCGGACTGCTTGTTGTGCCATCTGCGCGGCTACAACTTCGAGGAACGCATCGCCCAGCTCGAAAAGGGCACCTACCAGTGGGCCGTGGTCGCCGGCAGCGGTCTGGGCATTGTGGAAGGCTCCGTCAAGGATGGTCAGGCGCCCAAGCTCGTCTACAACAAGCGGTTCTTCAACGCCGACGGCAAGGTGCTGCTGGACTGGGCCGGCCCGCCGCCCTCCAAGAACTGTAGTTACTGCCACCGCCGGTCGGATGTCTACAAACGCGGTTTCACCTGGGCGGACATGCACAATCCCGAGATCCACCACCAGCAAGGGATGGAGTGCGTGGACTGCCACCCCGCCGAACTGGATCACCAGATTCACAAGGGCGCCTCCGAAGTCAACCGGGTCGCCGACGAGCTTGACAACACCATGCGGGGCTGCCAAGAGTGTCACGAGAGCGGGTTCGGCGGAGCCACCAAACCGCGGCACGTGACCGTCCGGCCCTCCCACATCAAGCGCCTGGCCTGCGAGGCGTGCCATATCCCGAGGATCCAGCGCGCCACCACCATGGGCCACGAGTCCACCACCGGCGAGCTGGTCTTCCTCACCAAGCCGCCGGGCGCCAACCAGGCGGGCGACCCCGCCGTCTGGGGTCCGGACTACGAGCGCCGCGAGGGCGGCGTTGTTCACGCCTTCAACAGTTTCCTGATGCGCTGGTGGGGCAACCTCGAGGAGGACGGCATCATCTACCCGTTGTTTCTGCGCGAACAGGCCGCCGGCTGGAAGCTGTTCCAGGCCGCCGTCAGCGACGACAACAAGGACGGCAATCCCGAGGTTAACCGCGACGACGAGATCATCGCCGGGCTGAAGGCCTACGCCAGCTCACTCCACGGCAACCGGAGATTCCGGCGGATTCATCCGGTCCATGTAAGCCCCGGCGGCGCCTTTCATCTCGACGAGCGGGGGAGACTGGCGCGGCTGCCGTACGACCTTACGGGCCTGGCCAAGATCAACTTCCCCATCAGCCACAACGTGGCTCCGGCGCGGATGGCGCTGGGCACCCGCGAGTGCGTCGAGTGCCACGCCACAACCGCTCATTTCTTCAATGGACCCCGCTACGTCAACCTCTCCGGCCCGGACGGGCACCCCGTCAGCGAGCGCATGGGCATCGCCATCGGCGCCGGCTCCTTTGCCTTTACCCTCAGCTCCCTGCACCTGGAGATCCTGCGGCCGCTGATCAGCATTGGCATCATCCTGGTGGTGTTCCTCATCACGCTGCACTACCACAGCTACGGTCCGAAACGGATCCCCTTCGTGCCTTACAGCCACGAGGTCAAACGATTCACCCTGGTGGAGCGGGGTGTGCACCTGTTCCGCCTCATCTCCTTCGTGGTGCTGTCCGTTACCGGGCTGATTATGGCCTTCAACCTGCGCGCGTGGCAGGAACTGCTGTTCGCCTCGCCCGAACAGGTGCGCACCTGTCACACCGTCTTCGGCGTTGTGTTCGTGGTCACCACCATCCTGGGCACGTTCATCTGGTTCAAGGACGCCCTGTTTGCCGACTACGACAAACAATGGGTGCGCCTGATCGGAGGATACCTGGGGTACAAGGGCGCGGTCCCGGCCGGCCGCTTCAACGCCGGCCAGAAGATGTTCTACTGGTACACCACCATCTTCGGCAACGTCATGTCCGTCACCGGGCTGCTGCTCATCTTCGACAGCCTGGTCTCGTTGCCGGCCCTGGTGTTCACTTCGACCCTCCATAATCTGCTCGGCTTCATCCTCATCGCCGGCGTGCTGGCCCATGCCTACCTGGGCACGATCGCCAACCCGGGCACCTGGCACGTGCTGGTGGACGGCTACGTCACGCGCCAGTGGGCCGAACACCACCACCCGCAGTGGTACCATGCCATGGTCGAGCCGGCCACCCCGCAGCCGGCTGACTCCGAGCCCGAGACCTAGAACCAGCCGCAGCCAACCCACGGGGACAGTTTGAGCCATGGCGGTGGCCGCCATTCTCGAGCGTGAAAACACTGGGACAGGCCGGGGCGTCCACGTGGGGACGCCCTAGCCAGTCCCTGGTTTTCAGGACAGACGGAACGTTCCCATCCGCGCCCGCCAGCCGCGGTAGAATAGCCTCGGTTTGCGAGGTGCATACATGCGCGCTATCTGCCTGCTGCTCATTGTGGTCTGCCTGCCGCTGGCGGCCCAGCCGATCGTCACCGTGCGGCCGCAGGAGATCGACGATGTGCTGATCAACCCCGGCATCGGTTTCATGACTTTCCAGCGGTTTAACGGGGACGAGCTGAACACCGGGCTGCGCTGGACCGAGGGCTACCCCATCGTCTACCAGGAGTTCAAGGGGAGCCTGGAGAACAAGAACCACCCCATGACGTCGATGGCCTACTTCCGTGTCTACTGGAAGTTCGTCGAGCCGGAGATGGGCCGGTACAACTGGGCGATGCTCGACACGGCGCTGAGGACGGCCCGCGACCGGCGGCAGACGCTCATGCTGCGCATCGCCCCTTACGGCACCACCAAGGACAACGACGTGCCGGACTGGTACCGGGGCTTACTGGGCAACGAGTCGCGCAAGCTGCCCGTCCAGAAATGGCGCACCGACCCCGAGGACCCGCGCTACGCGCGCTACTTCGGGGGCCTGATCCGCGAGCTGGGGCGGCGCTACGACGGCCACCCGGACCTGGAGAGCGTGGACCTGGCCATCGTGGGGGCCTGGGGCGAGGGGGAGGGCGCGGAGCGGCTTACCCGGAAGACGCGCGAGGCCCTGGTGGACGCCTATCTGGAATCCTTCGACAAGACCCCGCTGGTGATGCTGCTCACCGACGAGCAGACCAACCAGTACGGCATCTCGAAGAAGCCGGTGGGCTGGCGTGTGGATTGCCTCGGCGACATGGGCGGCTTCAGCCTCACCTGGAACCACATGCTCGACTACTATCCCCAGGGCATCATCAACTTCGGCATGCAGGAGGCCTGGAAGAA
>VFZS01000201.1 GCA_016871095.1 Acidobacteriota bacterium | reverse complement strand
CTGGATCTTCGAGAAGGCCAAGCAGGTGGGCCTGGAAGACGTCCGCCTGATCGAGGACATCAAGGGGCGCGGGCCAGGGTGGACGGCCGTCTCGGCCGAGCTGTTCATGCTCAGCCCGGAATATCGGCGCCTGGCCAGCTATGACGAAGCCGCGGTGGCCATCGCCACCAACAGCCGCAGCGGCACGTGGGAGGGCGAGCTGGTGGATGTGGGCGAAGGCACGCGCGGCGAGGACTACAAGGGTAAGGACGTCAAGGGCAAGATGGTGCTCTGTTCGGGTTCCCCCGGCGCCGTCATGCAGCAGGCGGTGTTTCAGCGCGGCGCGCTGGGGGTGGTCTACTACAACGTCGCGCGGGGGCTGGACTACCCGGACCAGGTCGCCTGGATCCACCTGCCAACCCAAGCCCCTAAGGAGAAGCAGGTCACCTTCGGTTTCTCGATCTCGTACCGCGCGGGAATGGAGCTGAAGCGGCGCCTGGCCGCGGGCGCCGCGGGCGCGGCCATTCCGGGCACTTTCGCCGAAGGCTCGCGGGCGGGCCAAAAGGTGGTGCTGCGGGCCACGGTCAACTCCGAGTTCTCCGAGGACGCCAATCAGTGGATGGTCGAGGGCTGGATCAAGGGCACGAAGATCCACGACCAGGCCATCGTGCTGACCGCGCACATCCAGGAGGAGAAGTACTCGGCCAACGACGACAACAGCGGGCTGGCCAGCCTGCTGGAGATCGGGCGAGCGCTTCAGAAGCTGATCCGCGAAGGGCGGCTTCCGCGTCCGGCGCGGGACATCCGCTTGTGGTGGTGCAACGAGATCAGCGGGGAGTACGCGTACTTCGCGGCACACCCGGAGGAGCGCGGCAAGGTGCTGGCCAACATCAATCAGGACATGGTGGGGGCCCGGCAGTCGCTGGGCGCGCGCATCCAGCACATCACGCGCACGCCAGACTCGCGGCCCAGTTACCTCAATGACGTCATGGAGAGCATCGCACTCACCGTGGCGCGGGGCAACACCGGGTATCTGTCCGCCGGGCAGGCGGGCAGCCGGACGCCGTTTTCGAAGCCCATTGTGGCGCGTTTCGGCACGCGCGACCGTTACGGCGTCGAGATCGTGCCGTTCTTCACCAACACCGACCACATGGTGTTCAACGACGTCATCATCGGCGTGCCGGGCGTGACCCTGACCAACTGGCCCGATCCGTACATTCACTCGAGCGACGACGATCTGTGGCAGGTGGACGCCACGCAGCTTCAGCGCAACGCGTTCGTGGTGGCGGCGGCGAGCTACTATCTGGCGGCCCTGGAGCCGGAAGGCCTCCCGGTGCTGGCCGCGCAGGTACACTCCGGCGTGGGCCGCTCCCTGAGCGGCGCCCTGGCGCGCGCCACCGAGATGCTGGCGCTGGCCCCGCCCAGCATGCGCCCCGGCGCTTACCACGACGGTGTGAACCTGATCGAGCAGGCCACGCTGCGCGCGGCGGCCACGCTCGACTCACTGAAGGTCTTCCAGCCCGGGGCGCGCCTGAAGACGCAGCTTGAGGACTGGAAGAAGGATCTCCCCGCCGCCGGCGAGGCCCGCCGGAAAGCCCTGGGCGAACACTACCGCTTGTTGACCGCCCAGGCCGAGCCGCCGCGCAAGGAGCTCTCGGATCTGGAGGAACGCATGGCCGCCAAGGTGCCCGAGATCGCCCTGGGAGTCGCCGAGTACATCGACAAGCGGTTTTCACTTCGCGGCGGCGGGCTGCACGGTGTGATGGCTTACGAGCTGCCCAACTTCGTGGACGGCCGCCGTAGTTGCCTGGATATCTACCGGGCCCTGCGCGCCGAAGCCCAGGCCGCAGGTGAGTGGTACTACGGCACGGTGACCGCCAAAGCGGTGGATGAGGCGCTGGATCGCGCGGTCAAGGCGGGCGTGCTGCGGCTTAAGAAGTGACGGCTCACAGGCGCCCCAGCAGAGCCAGCAGCGCGTATACGGTGGGAACGCTGAAGAGGTTGGCGTCCACGCGGTCCAGCCAGCCGCCGTGGCCGGGCAGCAGGTTGCCGCTGTCCTTGACCCCGCAGCCGCGCTTGAGCGCCGACTCGGCCAGGTCGCCGAGTTGCCCCGCCACGTTGGCCGCCAGCGACAGTCCCAGGGCCTCGATCAGCGGCACCCGGGGCACTACCCACGCCAGATAGAGTCCGCCGAAAGCCAGCGAGGTCATCAAAGACGCTGCGGCCCCTTCCCAGGACTTGGCCGGGCTGATGCGTGGGGCCATCTTGTGCCGGCCCAGAACCCTGCCCACGTAATACGCCGCGGTATCGCCCAGCCAGCACAGCGCCAGCGCGAACAGCAGCCAGTGGGGGCTCTTCACCCGGAGGGCGGCGGCGAATCGGAGCGAACCGAAGATGTAGAGCACACCCACCAGCAACGCGCCCGCACGGGGCAGCCCGCTGGCCAGGTTGTCCTCCCCCAGTGTCAGCAGCAGGGCCAGCAGTGCGACGATCACTACCAGCAGGAACGGCTCCTGCGGAAACAGCAGCACCAGCAGTCCGGCCACGTAGCCCGGCAGACCGGCGAGCCGCACGCCGTAAGCCGCCACCAGGGCCGAGTATTCGTGAAAACATATCAGGGCCACCGCCGCCACTACCGCCAGGAATACCGGGTCGGGGCCCCACAGCACCACCCAGGCGAGCAGCGGGGCCAGTAGAAGCCCGGTAAGCAGCCGTTTCATGGGGTGGGCGCGCCGAGCGCCCCGACCAGATCTTCCCGGGACGGCCGCGCGGCGGAGCCGCGGCTCAGGCCGCCAAAGCGCCGGTCGCGCCGCTGGAAATCCACCACGGCACGCAACAGCTCCGCCCGGGTGAAGTCGGGCCACAGGGTCTCGGTGACATAGAGCTCGGTGTAGGCGATCTGCCAGAGCAGGAAGTTGCTGACGCGCATCTCGCCGGATGTGCGGATGAGCAGGTCGGGGTCGGGCAGCCCGGCGGTGTACAGGTGCGCGGAAAGGGCCTCTTCGCTCACCTCCAGCGCGTCCAGCCGGCCCCGCGTACGGGCTTCCTCGACCAGGGCCTTCACCGCATCCACCAGCTCCGCCCGGCCGCTGTAGTTGAGGGCCATGTTCAGCAACAAGCCCCGGTTGGAGGCGCTGGCCTGGACCGCCTCACTTATGTCCGCCCGCACCGAGGCGGGCAGCGCCTCCATTCGGCCCAGCGTGCGCAGCCGGATGTTGTTGCGCAGCAGGTCCGGCAGCTCACGGCGAAGGTAGGTCCGCAGCAGGCGCCACAAGGTCTCAATCTCGCCGCGCGGGCGCTTCCAGTTCTCGGTGGAGAAGGCGTAGAGGGTCAGGACGGGGATGCCCATGCGGGCGCAGGTCTCGACTATCGTCCGTACCGAGTTCATGCCGGCCTCGTGACCGGCCACCCGCGGCAGGTGGCGCCGCCGCGCCCACCGGCCATTGCCGTCCATGATGATGGCGATGTGCGCCGGCAGCCGTTCCGGATCGACGGCCCGAGCCAGCTCCCAGTCGGGATCAGACGGCTTCAATAACTCCAGAAGAGCCTGCATGAGGAGAGCGATTCCCTATGGTACACCGCGGATTCGGCCGCTTTCCAGCGCGCCGCCCTCACGGCCAGAGGAACACCAGGGCCAGCGCCGCGATACCCAGAAAGGTGCCGAAGGGCAGTTCCTGAGTCAGCAACGGCTTGCGCCGGGCTAGCGTGTATGCCACTCCCGCCACCGAGCCCAGGATGGATCCCACCACCACGGTGAACAGCGCTCCCTGCAAGCCCAGGAAGACGCCGATCATGCCCACCATCTTGACGTCGCCGAAGCCCATACCCTCCCGGCGGCGCACCAGCTTGTACACCAGTCCGATCCACCACAGCAGCCCGGCGGCGAAGGCCCCGCCGATGAGGGCCTCCACCAGCGCGCGGCGGGCCGGGCTCCACTCGCGGCTCAGCAGCAGGCTGACAATGCCCTCCTGCGCGGGCGCCAGCATGACCAGCGCCAGCCCGGCCACGATGCCGGTCAGAGTGAGCTCGTCCGGGAGGATCTGCTGCTCCAGGTCGGCGAAGATCAAGCCGATCAGCAGGCCGCTGAACACGCACCATTTCAGGGCCACCAGGGTGGGGCCGTGGGTGAGCACCAGCGCGAAGAACAGCCCGCCCGTGAGCAGCTCCACCAGGGGGTAGCGCCACGAGATCAGGCTGCAGCAGTGGCGGCAGCGGCCTCCCAGCAGCAGGTAGCTCACCAGCGGCACATTGTCGTACCAGGCCAGGGCGTGCTGGCAGGCGGGGCAGTACGAGCGCGGGCGAACCACCGAAAGGTCCCGCGGCCAGCGGTGGATGCACACGTTCAGGAAGCTGCCCGTAAGCAGCCCCACTACCAGCGCCAGGATTGCCTCCAGCATGCCGTGTCTCCCTTCCTCAGCTCATGTTACGCGCCTTGGCGTACTTCACGAAGTTATACAGCGCCGCCATGTAGGCGATGACCAGCCCTTCGAAGCCGTCCAGAAAACCGCGCTGAAGGACGTAGCTGCGGAAGAACGTCCACGGCGGGTCGGTCATCATCCGGGTCCAGGAGATTCGCTGTTTGCGGGCCGCCAGCTCCTGCGCCGCCAGGGTGGTGTAGCGGTCCATGGTCTTCAGGTGCTCGGACAGCGAATCGCAAGTGAAGTGCAGCAGGCTGGACTTCAGCTCCCCGACGCGGCCCTCCACCTTGACGCTCTCGTGGACGAAGTCGCCCACCCAGTGCGCTTTGCGCCGGTCGTAGAGGCGCACCTTGCGGTCGGGATGCCAGCCCGAGTGCAGAATCCAGCGGCCCAGGTACTGGGCCATCCGCGGGACGGTATAGGCGTCGAAGTCGGGGCCGCTCTTCTTGAGCTGCCAGATCTCGCCCTCCAGGGCCTCGCTCAAGGCCTCGTCGGCGTCGATGGACAGGATCCAGTCGTGCTCCGCCTTCTCCGCGGCCAGGTTTTTCTGCCGGGCGTAGCCCTGCCAGGGGCTCTCGATGACGCGGGCGCCGAGCTGCGCCGCAATTTCCGTGGTGCGGTCCACCGAGCCGCTGTCCACCACGATGATCTCGTCCGAGCAGCGCAGGCTCTCGATGGCCCGCGCGATGCGCCGTTCCTCGTCGCAGGCGATGATGGTGGCCGAGATCTTCATGGGACGCTCACAGCTCACTGTCACCTGGCTTTTCGTGGGGCAGGCCCCCGGCCTGCGAGCCGACCCCCTGGTCGGCTTCTGGGGCGCCCGAAAACGCCGGCCAGGGGGCCGGGCCCAGAGGGCACCCCGGCTCCGGGGAGCCGCCCCAGTGGGGGCCGAGATGCTCGGTCGTGGATAAACCAAGTGACATTGGGATCACAGCTCGTGGCCAGGCTGAATGGGCGACAGGGTGAACGACAGCAGGAACATGGCCAGGGCCACCCAGCCCAGCGCGCGCCGGCTCCGGTCCATGGCGCCGGGGTCGTGAATGGCGGGATGCCGCATGCCGAAAAACAGCAGCACTCCGGCCCAGAACAGCCACCCGTACCAGAAGAAGATGCCGATGGGAATCAGCGCGACCGCGAACAGGCGCGACAGCAGCCGGTGGCGCTCCCCCACGAAGGAATACAGGATGTGGCCCCCGTCCAACTGGCCGATCGGGAGCAGGTTGAGGGCCGTGGCGAACAGCCCCACCCAGGCGGCGCGGGCCACCGGGTGAAGGTAGATGTCGGAGGCTGGAACCCCCGGGAAGACCGCCTGCTCCACCAGCCACAACATCAGGGGCGTGCCGAACACCAGGTCGCCGCGCTGCGCGATGCCCGGGATGACCTTCGAGCAGGCGAGCCCGATGCCCAGCACCGGGAGCAGGAGCGCGAAACCGGCCATCGGCCCGGCGATGCCCACGTCGAAGAGCACCCGCCGCGTGAAGATGGGCGAGCGTATGCGGATGAACGCACCGAAAGTGCCGATGAAAGTGGGCGCCGGCAGGAAGAACGGCAGGCTGGCATCCAACCCATAGAAGCGGCAGGTCAGGTAGTGACCCAGTTCGTGCGCCAGCAGGATCCCCAACAGGCACAACGAGAACGGCAGTCCTCCCATTAGCCATGCGGGGTCTTTCCATACTTGCGCCATGGCGGCCCAGTCGCGCTCCAGTTGGAACGCCGGGCGGTTGTGGTGAAAATTCTCCCACATGCGGGCGCCCATTGCGGTGGTGGTCAGCAGGGTGGCCGCCAGCAGCAGCCCGTGCAGCCACGGGCGGCGCCTCACCAGCCGCGACACAAAGGCCCGGGCCCGCAAACCGCCCCCATTGGTGGGTTCGGGCAGGCCGGGCAACAGAGAGTGGTCCTCGATGGACACGCCGGGGCTACTGCAACGACTGCAACTCCTTGCCGGGCTTGAAGCGAACCGCCTTGCCCGGAGGAATCGCCACTTCAGCACCGGTGCGGGGATTTCGGCCAATCCCGGTCTTGCGTGGTTTCACCGTGAAGATACCGAAGCCCCTGAGCTCGATCCGTTCCCCCTGCTCCAAAGCCTTCTTCATGCTCTCGAAGACCGTTTCCACGGCCATCTCGGCCTTGGTCTTGGTGATGCCGGTTCGATTGACCACCTCGTTGATGATATCCAGTTTGATCAAATCACCCTCCTCGGCCACCCGCTGCGGGGCACGGATAGGCCCGCAAAGTTCATGATAGGATTAGGCTTAACACTGTGTCAAGCCATCCGTAACCTGGACCTCCCCCACTAGCTGCTGGAGGCCCAGCGGAACAGGCATTCTTGCCTGTTGACCGGTTTCACTCCAACAGGCCTGGAGGCCTATTCTACCGCGGCTTCCGCCAGCGAGCGGGCCTCCGCCAGAGCCGCGTCGTAGTCCGGGAAGTCGGTCACTTCCTTCACATACTGCGCGTGGCGGATGGTGTTCTTCTGGTCCACCACGAAGATGGCGCGGCTTTCCAGCCGCAGCTCCTGGATCAAGGTGCCGTAGGCGTTCCCGAAGGACGCCTCCACATGATCTGACAGCATCTTGACCTGGTCGATGCCGAGGGCCCCGCACCAGCGCCGCTGGGCAAAGGGCAAATCCATGCTGATGGCGTAGATGCTTACCTGCGGCAGCCTGGCCGCTTCCTCGTTGAAGCGCCGCGTCTGGGCATCACAGACCGGCGTATCCAGCGATGGCACCACGCTGAAAATGCGCACACCGCTGCCGGTATCCGCCAGGCGGACCGGCTTGAGATCGTTGTCCACGCAATTGAAGTCCGGCGCCGGCTCCCCCGGCTTAAGTTCCGGGCCCGCTAGCGTAAGCGGCTTGCCCTTGAGAGTCACTGCTCCAGTTCGTTGCATTGTTGCCTCCTCTTGAGTTTGCGTTCGCGCCCGCCCTCAGGCCGACCCGGCGCGTGCCGGCTTGACCGGCAAGTACCCCCCCTCCTCCAGTTTCGCAAGGACCGCGGCCAGTTGGGAACGGGCCTCCTCGGGCATGGGGCCTACGGGCCGGCGGCAGCGGCCCGCCGTCACCCCGATCATGTTCATGGCCTCCTTGACCACCGAGGGGAACGTGGCCAGCGAAAAAGCCTGGCGCAGCGGCTCGACCAGGCTCTGAAGGCGCGCCGCCTGCTCCAGGTCCCCGGCCTGGAAGGCGCTGTAGAGGTCCACGAAGGCCCGCGGCGCCACGTTGGCGCAGGCGGTCACGGCCCCCACGCAGCCGCGCTTAAGCCCTTCCAGAATCATGTGGTCGCGGCCGATGAACACGGCCAGGCCCGCTTGCACCAGCTCCGGAATCAGCTCGAGCTTGCCGGAGGAGTCCTTCAGACCGACAAAATTGTCGCACCGCTGGCGGATGCGCCGGAGCGTGTCCGCGCTCAGCTCGACGCCGGTGCGCTCCGGGATGTTATAGGCCAGCACGGGCAGGTCCACGGCCGCGCACACCGCCGCGTAGTGCTCCACCAGCTCCGCCGGCGATGGCCGCAGGTAGTACGGCGTGATGACCACGATGTAGTCCACGCCTTCCGTCTCCGCCTGCTCGGCCAGGCGGATGGTCTCCCGCGTGGTCACCGCGCCCACGTTGGCGTAGATGGGCACGCGCCGGGCCACCGTCTGCACGCAGAAGCGGGTCCCCACCACCCGCTCCTCTTCGGTGAGCGAAAAGAACTCCCCCTGCCCGCCGATGATAAACAAGCCGTGTACGCCGCTGGCGATGAGCGTGTCGATCAGCTCCTGCCAGGCCTGGTAGTCGATCAGCTCGTCCTCGCGGAAGGGCGTGATGATGGCCGGGACGACCCCGTGGAGTGTTGCCCGCATAGGCACCATTCTAACCCGAGACCAGGTCCGCCCAGTGGCACAATAGGAATATGAGCTACTACGAGCAGAACCGCACTGCGTTCCTGGAGACCCTCAAGGCGTTCCTTCGCATTCCCAGCATCAGCACCCTGCCCGAGCACAAGCCGTATATCCGCCGCGCCGCCGAGTTCCTGGTGGACCAACTGCGCGGCGCCGGCCTGGCGTCGGCTGAGCTGATCGAAGGCCCCGGCAACCCGCTGGTGTACGCCGAATGGCTGGGCGCCCCGGACAAGCCCACGCTGCTGCTGTACGGGCACTACGACGTCCAACCGGCCGACCCGCTGGAGGAGTGGAAGTCGCCGCCCTTCGAGCCGGACATCCGCAACGACAACATCTACGCGCGGGGCGCCTGCGACGACAAGGGGCAGACCCTCATCCTGGTCAAGGCCGTGGA
>VFZS01000200.1 GCA_016871095.1 Acidobacteriota bacterium | reverse complement strand
CCGGGCAGCTACATCCAGACCACCATCCGCCACGATCTCGAAGAGCAACGCAAGAAGAACGACGTAGTGATCATCCCCGTAGGCTCGACGGAGCTGCACGGGGACCACACCGTCTCGGCCATGGACACGCTGTTCGTGAGCCAGATCGCCGAGGGAGTGCGGCGCTACACCGCCAGGCGGGGCGCCCCGGTGGCGCTGGCGCTGCCCCCGCTGATGTACGGCTGCCACCCGGCGCACCACCTGGGCATGCCCGGCACGGTGATTGTGCGCGAGGACGTGGCCCGGGAGCTGATGATCGACGTGATGCTGGGGCTGTGGAACGACGGCTTCCGCAAGCAGATCATCCTGAACAACCACGGGCAGCTCTGGGTGCTGGAAGCGGCGCTTCAGCAGTTCTCGAAGCGCTACCAGTTGCCGGGGATCTACCGTGTGATCGACTGGCACCGGGCCACCCGCGAGATGTGGCGGACCAAGGACCGGGGCGGGGACTGGGAAACCAATTTCATCCACGCCGACGAGGCGGAGACTTCGGTGGGTCTGCTGTTCTTCCCCGAGATGGTCAACATGAAGTACGCCGTGGAGACCGATCCCAAGGCGCTGCTTCCCGGCGGGCACATGGACACCGCGGTGGACGCCTTCGGGCGGCCCAGCCGGTGGTCGGAGTCCGAGGGACATGCCGCCTTCGAAATGGCCGGCACTCCGGAAGGGGTGGTGGGAAAGCCGACCCTGGGCGAAGCGCGCAAAGCCAAGCGGCCCGTCGCGGCCATCCTGCGCTACCTGACGCTGTTATGTGACGAGTATCTGGAGGCGTATCCTCCGGGAACGGCGCCGTCCACCGAGATGATGAGCCTGCGTGACCCGGCCCTGCTGGAACCCTATCTGCGGGAACCCATGAGCAAGGGCTGGAAGTCGGTGTACGGGTTGCCGCGCATCGACGCCTGAGGGGCGCGCGAGGTGAAGATCGCCATCACGGCCACTCCCGGCGAGGTGCGCGCGGCGCCGATACTGCTTCGTGGCGACCTCGCCGGAGCGTTCCGGCAGGCTGCTGAACTCGGATGCCAGGGCGTTGAGATCCATCTGCGGCGCGCGGAGGATGTGGACGCCCGGGCGGTCCGGCGCTGGGCCGCCGACTACGGCCTCGAGATTCCAACCCTGGGCACGGGTATGGCCGCCACGGTGGATGGTCTGACGCTGTCCGCCGCGGATGCGGAGATCCGCGCGCGGGCGGTGGAGAGGCTTCAGGGCCACGTTGAACTGGCCGCCGAACTAGGCTCGGCGGTGACCATCGGCAGCGTCAGCGGCAAGCTGGGAAGCTGCGAAGGCGCGGAGCGCCGCGTCAGGCGATCGCAAGCGCTGGAGTGCCTCGCGGAAGTGTGCCGAGCGGCTGGACGTCTGGGGGTGACCCTGCTGCTGGAGCCGCTCAACCGGTACGAGAACGACTACATTAACACGCTGGCGGAGGGGATGAGGGTGGCGGCTGAGATTGGCGCCTCGAACCTCCGGCTGCTGGCGGACACTTTCCACATGAACATCGAGGAGGTGGACCTGGCGGCTAGTCTGCGCGCCGCGGGCGCCTCGATCGGGCACGTGCATCTGGCTGACACCAACCGCCAGGCGCCCGGACACGGCCACCTGGATGTAACAGGAGTCCTGGAGACGCTTGCCGAAACCGGCTACCAGGCCTACCTCTCCTTCGAGGTTCTTCCGCTCCCGGATGCGGGCCGGGCCATCCGGGACGGCATTGACGCAATTCAAGCCGCCCTGCGCGGCACGAGGAAGTAGACCGGAAAGGAAGCCAAGACCATGAGCCGTAAGAACCTGCGCTTTGGCGTTCTGGGAGTGGGCCGGATCGGGAAGATCCATGCCGAGAACCTGGTGAACCGGATACCGGGAGCGGAAGTGGCGGCGCTCGCGGACGTCTTCGCGGACGAGCTGGCCCGCGTGGCCGCCCGTCTCAATGTGACCGCAACGTATCAGGACTACCGGCAGGTGCTGGAGCTGCCGGAGGTGGATGCGGTGGCCATCTGCACGCCCAGCGACACGCACAAGCGCGTGATTCTGGACGCAGCCGCGGCGGGCAAGCACATCTTCTGTGAGAAGCCCATCGAGTTGTCGGTGGCCGCCATAGAAGAGATCAACCAGGAGGTGGCGAAGCGCGGCATCCAGTTGATGGTGGGATTCAACCGCCGCTTCGACCCCAACTTCCTGAAGGTGCGCGAGATGGTGCAGTCCGGCAAAGTGGGTACGCCGCAGGTGCTGAAGATCACCAGCCGCGATCCGGCGCCGCCTCCGGAGCACTTCATCCGCGCTTCGGGCGGCGTCTTCCTGGACATGACCATCCACGATTTCGACATGGCCCGCTATCTGATGGGCAGCGAGGTGACTGAGGTATATGCCCGGGCCGGCGTGCTGGTGGACCCGGTGTTCGAGAAAGCCGGGGATTGGGATACGGCTATCGTGACGCTGGCCTTCGCCAGCGGCGCCATGGGGGTCATAGACAACAGCCGCAAGGCGGTCTACGGCTACGACCAGCGCGTCGAGGTGTTCGGCAGCGGCGGCATGGTAACGGTCAGGAACAACACTCCGGACAGCCACATCCACCTGGATCAGACGGGCGTGCACTCGGCGCTGCCGCTGAACTTCTTCATGGAACGCTACACCGAATCCTACCTGCGGGAGATGCGGGCGTTCGTGGAGGCGGTCCAGGGCACTCAGCCGGTCCCGGTGACCGGCCAGGATGCGCTCCTGGCGGTGGTGATCGGGCTGGCGGCGGCGAAATCGGCGCGGGAAAACCGGCCGGTGAAGCTGGCCGAGATACACTGAGCGCGGCGGCATAAGTGCTTGCGCATCAGCTCGACCACTCGCTTACGCTCGTGGCTCGGTCAGTGGCGCGAACGCCGTAACCGAGCCGCGACCGTCAGGGAGCGGTTGCACAGTTCATTCGTTTGCTGTGCTTCGCCGCTCAGAACGAAATCTGCCAGTCGTCGCTGAGCCGGGCGCGGCGGTTGGCGTGGAAGGCCACGTTGGCCAGGTGCGGGCCGCTGACGGCGCTGGCGCCCACTTCCACCGGAGCGTTAGGCTCCCGGCGCGAGCGGATGCAGTCCAGGAAGTTCTGGGCGTGCGCTTCGATGGGCACCGCCTCGCGGGCCACGTACACCGGCTCGCGGTTCTCCTTCTTGGCCCACGGCTCCCTGAAGACCCGGTAGCCGTCTTCGTCCACGATCATGGTGCCATCGTCGCCCTGGAACTGGATGGACCAGCCGTTCTCGTAGGAGTTGCAGTAGTTGAGCGTCCAGGTGACCATATGCTTGGGGTATTCGAAGACCGCGCAGAAAACGTCGGGGGTTTCGGCGCCGGTGTTCTTCTGAACCTGCCCGTAGCAGACGGCGGAGCTGGGGTGGATGGTGTCAGTGAACCACTGGGTGACATCCATCAGGT
This sequence comes from Acidobacteriota bacterium, assembly GCA_016871095.1. Classification (GTDB taxonomy): domain Bacteria; phylum Acidobacteriota; class Terriglobia; order Bryobacterales; family Bryobacteraceae; genus VFZS01. The sequence goes on along the minus strand of VFZS01000200.1, from coordinate 5,265 downwards.
GGGTGCCCTGGTCGGTCAGGTTGCCGCCGGAGTAGTCCCAGAACTGGCGCCAGGCGCGGAAACGCATAGGCTCCAGCTCGCGCTGCTTGGCCGCTCCCAGGAAGCGCTCCCAGTTGAGCCTGCCGGGCAGGGGCGAGTTGTTGAGCGGGCGGGCCGTTGTCCAGTTCCATTGGGGTTTGACCAGCGAGATCCGGCCCAGCGCGCCGTCCTCGATCAAGGCCTTGGCCCGGTGGATGACCGGCGCACTGCGGCGCTGCATGCCGATCTGCACGATCTGCTTGGTCCGGCGCGTCGCCTGCACCATCTTCTGGCTCTCGGCGATGGCTAGGGACATGGGCTTCTCCAGGTAGACGTCCTTCCTGGCGTCCAGCGCGGCCAGCAGGTTGGGGCAGTGCTGGTGGTCAGGCGTGCCGACGACCACGAAGTCCAGCCCCGGATGCCCCAGCAGGTCGTGGTAGTCCCCGTAGGGTTTCGCATCCGGCGCAGCCTTCTGCGCCAACTGGAGGTTCGGCTCGTAAACGTCGCAAAGGGCCACGCAAGCGCAGCCGAGCTTCTGAAAGACCTGCCCCATGAAGCGCCCGCGGCCGCCCGTGCCGATGATGCCGAAGCTCAGGCGCTCGCCGGCGCCGCGCGCCGAGGCGGGAATGATCAGGGGAGCGGCGGCCCAGGCGGCGCCCAGGAACTCCCGGCGATTGGATTCCATGAATGATTCTCCTTCCCTCCCCAACACTGTATTCGATCCGTGACCGTATTGCCAGGACCCTGGGTGCGGGGACAGCCCGCGTGTTTCCGGAAAACCGGAAACATGCGGGCTGTCCCCTGTTTGTCGGATTGGAGGGAGAATGGGGACATGGGTTACTGGACCGGATTGATGCTACTGTTGGCGGGCGCGCTGGCGGCCCAGGATCTCTCCGACCTGAAGATCGAGAAAGCCGGCGGCGGGTTCCGCTTCACGGAGGGTCCGGTGTGGTCGCGGGAGGGCTACCTGCTGTTCAGCGACGTGCCGGAGAACAAGATCCACCGCTTCACCCCGGGCAAGGGCATGGAGGTCTTCCGCGATCCCTCCGAAGGGGCCAACGGCAACGCCTTCGACGCGCAGGGGCGGCTGTACACTTGCGAGAGCCGCTCCCGGCGGGTCACGCGCACGGACCGCAAGGGCAAAATCGAAGTGCTGGCCGACTCCCTCGAGGGCAAGAAGCTGAACGCGCCGAACGACATCGTGGTACGGCGGGACGGGCACGTCTACTTTACCGACCCGTACTTCGGCAAGCAGGCCGAGACGCTCGAGCTGGACTTCCAGGGCATCTACCACATCACGCCCAAAGGGCAACTGGAGCTGCTCTCAAAGAGCAAGCTGCTGCCCAACGGGATCGCGCTGTCGCCGAACGGCCGGATCCTGTACGTGGCCATGTCGGGGGAGCGCAGCGTGCGGGCCTGGGACCTGGACCGCCAGGGGAAGGCCTCGAACGAGCGCGTGCTGGTCTCCGGCATCGAGGGCGTGCCCGACGGCATGAAGGTGGACGAGAAGGGCAACCTGTACGTGACCTGCAAGACGGTGGCGGTGTACACGCCGGAGGGCAAGCTGCTGGGACATGTCCAGGTGCCGGAGACCCCCGCCAATTGCGCCTTCGGAGATCCGGACTTCCAGAGCCTCTACATCACCGCGCGGACCTCGCTGTACCGGGTCCGGCTGGACGTGAAAGGGGCGGTCCAGTATTGAGACACACCAGCGCCGAGCTACTGGAGTTCGACCGGCTGAGAGAACTGCTGGGGCGCTACGTGGCCAGCCCGCTGGGCCAGCGGGAACTGGAGAGAGTGGCGCCGCTCGATGACCGGCCCAAGGTGGAGAGCCTGCTGGCCGAGGCGGCGGAAGCCATCGAGTACCTGAAGACCGCGGCGCAACCCCAGCCGGCGGCGCGGGGCGCGGCGGTGCGGCTGCGCTTCAGCGGGCTGACCGACCCGGCCGAGGCCCTGGGCAAGCTGCGCATCGAGGGCGCGGCGCTGGAGGCGAAAGAGATCTTCGCGCTCAGCGGGCTGCTGGATCGCGCGGCCGATATCCGTGCGGTACTGGTCGCGGTGGGGCAGCGCTTTCCCAAGCTGGCGGCGCGCGGCGCGGCCATCGGAGAGTTCCGCGGCCTGCTGGGGGAGATGTCCGGCAAGATCCTCCCCGACGGCACGGTGGCCGACCACGCCAGCCCCATGCTGAACCGGCTGCGCCGCGACATCGACCGGCAGCAACGGCAGATCCAGGAATCGCTCGAGCGCTTCCTGCGGGTGCACCGCGAGGACGGGGTGCTGCAAGAGGAGTACGTGGCCATCCGCAACGAGCGCTTCGTGGTGCCGGTGGTGGCGGGGCAGCAGCGGCGCATCGAGGGGGTGGTTCACGGCGCCAGCGGAAGCGGGCACACGCTGTTCGTCGAGCCGCTGGAGACCATCCAACTCAACAACGAGCTGGTGGGACTGCGGGAGGAGGAGCAGCGGGAGGTGCGGCGGATCCTGCTGGAGCTGAGCGACCGTTTGCGGCAGTACCTGGAGACCGTCACGCGCAGCGTGGCCCTGCTGGGAGAACTGGAGCTGGTGTTCGCCAAGGCCGCTTTCGCGCTGGAATTCGGATGCTCGACGCCGCGTTTCAGCCCTCCGGAGGCGCGGCGGCTGGCGCTGCGGGACGCGCGGCATCCGCTTCTCGAAGACGTGCTGCGCAGGCAGAAGAGGCCGGTGATGCCGGCGTCGCTGGAACTGGGGGGCGAAACGCGGACGCTGCTGATCAGCGGTCCCAACAGCGGAGGCAAGACGGTCACGCTTAAGACAGTCGGACTACTGGCGCTGATGGCGCAGGCCGGGCTGCCGGTGCCGTGCGGGGAGGCGGAATTCCCCTTCTTCGACCAGGTGCTGGCGGACATGGGCGACAACCAGTCCATCCAGGAAAGTCTCAGTACATTCTCAGCGCATATGACGCGGATCCGGGAGATGGTGGAACGGGTCACGCCGGATTCCCTCGTGCTGCCTGACGAGCTGGGGCGGGCCACCGACCCGGAGGAGGGCGGCGCTTTGGGTGTGGCCATCCTGGATCGCTTCCGCGCCTCGGGCGCCTTCACCCTGGCCTCGACGCACCTCGTGGCGCTCAAGGTTTACGGCGCCAACACGGCGGGAGTGCTCAACGGGTCGATGGGCTTCGACGAGGAGACGCTCCAGCCGACCTACGTGCTGCGGCTGGGCGCGCCGGGCAAGTCGGCGGGTCTGGAAATCGCGCGGCGGCTGGGTTTGTCCGAGGGCCTTCTGGAGCGCGCCCGGGCGAACCTGGGCACGCGGGAGCAGGACCTGGCGAAGTTCCTGAGCGAGCTGCACCAGCGGCTGGAAGAGACGGCGCGCGTGCAAGCCGAGCTGAAGGCGGAACAGCAGAAGCTCGCGGCGCGGGAGCGCAGTCTGGCGGCGGAGTGGGAGCGCCGTGAGACGGCCAAGCTGAAGGAGCTGGAGCGGCGCTGTGAGGTGGTGCTGGGGAAGTTCGAGGCCCAGGCGCGGGAGGTGATTGAGAAGATCGCCGCCGCGAGCGAGCAGAAGAAGGCGCAACGCAGCGTGGCGCGGGCGCGGCGCGAGTTGCGCGAGGAGTTCGACGCCACGGTGCTCTCCACGCAGGCGGATGCGCGGGAGGGCGAGCTGCGCGCGCCGAAAGTCGCCGCGGGGGCCCGGGTGCGGCTGAGGAACGTCCGGGAGCCCGGGCGGGTGCGGCGAGTGATCGGGGAGGATGCGCTGGAAGTCGAGGTGGGCGCGCTCAAGATGCGGGTATCGCGCGACGAGGTGCTCGAAGTGTTGCCAGAGACGGCACAGGGACCGCGTCTGCCGCAGGGGGTCTCGTTTCGCGCGGGCCCCGAGGCGCTGACCGAATCGCGGGAGATCAACCTGATCGGGCAGCGGGCCGAGGAAGCCACCGATAACCTGGACAAGTTCCTCGACAACGCCGTGCTTGGGGGCGTGCAGCGTATACGCATCGTGCACGGATTCGGGATGGGAGTGCTGCGGCGGGCTGTCCACGAGCTGCTGGCGGCCAATCCCAACGTGGACAAGTTCTATGCCGCGCCGCCCAGCGAAGGCGGGGCGGGGGCGACCATCGCCGAGCTGAAGGAATAGGCCGGCGCTACTCCACGCTGATCTTGGCGCCTGCCTGGCCGGTGCGGGACAGCTTCTCGATGCGCTCGTCGATGAGGGTGCGGACCGCCTTCAGGAACTCCAGGCGGGAGTTCCGGAAATGCTCGCGCGCGGCGTCGGATTTCATCGAGAAGAACTCGTCGATCTTGCGCAGCGCTTCCCTGCACAGGCAGGGTTCGTAGGTCCGGGGGGCTTCCGGGGCGGGTTGAGGTTCGCTCATGAGGACACCTCCTTCATTTCCACCGTCAATACCTTATTATCCAGCCTGGCGCGAGCGGGGGTGAGGGCGGCCATCGAGGTGGGCAGGCCGATGTGGCGGCGCAGGGTCCCGATCTCGACCACCAGCTCGTCGCCTTTCTTGAACAGACCCACTTCACCCTTGGCGGCGAAGGGCAGCAGCAGGCGGATCTGGTAGCCGCCGTCGCGCTTCTCGAAGCTGTAGGGCCGCTCCAGACGGGTGAGGGCGGCGGGGTCCTCGTCGTCGGTGAACAGAGCGCGGGCCAGTTCTTCCAGGCGCTCGCGCCCCAGCACCTCGTGGGTGAATAGGGGCACGCGCCGGACGGGCACGGGCGCGAAGTACTCGTCGATCTCCTGGAGGATGCGGTCCTGCGACTGGCGCCACTCGTCGAAGTAGGCGTCGCTGACAGCGGCGGGCAGGACCCGGTTGGCGATCACCGTATCCACGGTGAGGCCGTGCAGGGAGAAGTAGACGAAGGCGCGCTGGGTCTCCCGCAGCACCATCTTCTCGGGATTGGTGACCAGGCGCACGCTGGTGACGCGGGGATCCTCCATCAGCTCGTCCACGCCTTCGAGGCGCTCAAAGAGCTTCTGCACGTTGACGAAGTAGGAGTCGGAGGGGAGCTCGAAGGGGGCCACGCGATTGGCCACCGGGCGAACCACTTTGAGGAAGCTGCGCTGGAAAGGGAAGATGTGCTTCATGTACCAGTCCAGCGTGGTGGGCATGCTGACGAAGCGCATGGACTCGGCGGTGGGCGCGGCGTCCAGCACGATGACGTCGAAGCGCTGCTCGCGCCGGTACTGGTTGATGTACATCATGGCGCTTAGCTCTTCCATGCCGGGGAGGATGGCCAGCTCCTCGGCCTCGACGTCCCCGATCCCGGT
>VFZS01000199.1 GCA_016871095.1 Acidobacteriota bacterium | reverse complement strand
GCGCGGCACACGCCGGCCTGGGTCAATCCGGACCACCTGACGGCCCTGGGGCTGGCGTCGATGCTCGGCGCGGGGCTGAGCTACTGGTACGCCAGCCGGAGCCGGACGGGCCTGTGGCTGGTCATCGTGTGCCTGGCGCTGAACTGGCTCGGCGACAGCCTGGACGGGACGCTGGCGCGCTACCGCAACCGGCAGCGTCCGCGCTACGGCTTCTATGTGGACCATGTGGTGGACGCGCTGGGGACTTTCTTCCTGCTCACGGGACTGGGATTCAGCGGCTACATGAGCGAGCGCATCGCAATGGGCTTGCTGATCGTGTATTTCTTGCTGACCATCGAGGTATACCTGGCGACATACACGCTGGGCACGTTTCACCTGTCTTTCTGGAAATTCTCGCCGACCGAGCTGCGCATCCTGCTGATGATCGGCAACGTGGCGCTGATGTTCCGTCCGGTGGCGCCGATCCTGGGCGGCCGTTACCGGCTGTTCGACGTAGGCGGGCTGGTGGGGATGGTGGGCATGAGCCTGATGCTGGTGACGGCGGTGGTGAAACACACCGTGGCTCTCTACCGCGCCGAGCGCCTGCCGTGAGCGCCCGCCTGCTCATCGTACGGTGGCTGAAGTTCCACGCCGTCGGCGCGATCGGAATCCTGGTGCAACTGGCGGCCCTGGCGCTGTACACGGGTGTGCTCGGCATCCACTACCTGGTCGCCACTGCACTGGCGGTCGAGACGGCGCTCGTGCACAACTTCGTGTGGCACTACCGCTGGACCTGGAAGGACCGCACCGGCGGCGCGCCGCGGCGCGATCTTCTGCTGCCGGCGCTGTGGCGGTTCCACGTGAGCAACGGGCTGGTGTCGATGCTGGGCAATCTGGTGTTCATGCGGGTGCTGGTGGGGCGGTTCCACGTGCACTACATGACGGCGAACCTGCTGAGCATCGCCCTGTGCGCGCTGGCCAACTTCCTGCTCAGCGAGTTGTTCGTGTTCCGGGGCCGCAGGTAGGCACGCGCGGGCCGGCCGCAAGGGCTATGGTACGCGCAGGGCCGCGTACTCACGCCGGGCCTGCACCAGAATGGGGATGCCGGAATCCGCCAGGCTCCACCCCGCGAGGAACTCTTCGTATGCCTTGCGGCTCGCCCCGACCTTCCCTTCCATCGCGAGCGCGCGGGCGAGGCCGACTTGCGCAGCCGGGTAGGCGAATGCGGCGCCATACACAAAGGTGCTGGTGAACAGACGCGCCTTTTGCTCGATGATTGTGCGGAACTCCGCCGCAGCCTCCGAAGCCAGCCCGAGCCTGAGGTAAGCAATGCCGCGGCTGTAAGCGGGCCATGCGGACCGGCGCGGCGCGTCCGCGGCTTGGACGGCCCCCCGAGCGTCGCCGCGCTTCAGGGCCATCACGCCACGCACCGCCGGTGACCAGATGCTGTTCAACAGGGTGTCATTGGGGTACCTGCGCAACAGGTCACCGAGAACGGCTTCGGCGGCTACGGTTTCATTCGTGAGCGCCAGTGTCAGCGCGGTGGTCGCGGCGGTGCGCCGCGCGCGATCGAGCTGGAGCGCCGCCTTGGCGCGAGCCTTCGCGTCCTGCTCCAACCCGAAGACCGCTTCGGTGAGGGCGACCGTGGCCGCGATGGCCGGCCCGCTGCTCACGTTTCTCGCGCTGGCGTCCCGCGCCGTCTCGCGCGCTTTCGCGAGCTGTCCAAAGAAACCCGCCACCTGGACCTGCAACATCAGGATGCGGTGCTCGTACGGTTTGCCTCGCGCGGCCTCGGCTTCACGCTCCATGGCGGCGGAGTCGCCCTCCAACGCGGCTGCAATGTATCGGGCAAAGGGGAACAGCTCGTCACTGAGGCTGCGCGCGCCGGCCTTGTCGAGCACGGCCCTGGCCTCGACGGTCCTTCCGGAGCTGAGGAGCAGAACCGCGAGGTTGAAGTACGAGATCGCATCGTCCGGAGCGAGTTCGATCTCCCGCCGGGCGATCTGGAGCGCCTTGTCGAATTCACCAGCCAGGCCGTGCGGCAGGAAGGCCGAGCGCCGCGCGGCCGCATCGTGGGGGTAAAGCTGAGCGGCCAGCGTGCCGGCCACGATCGCCTGTTGGAAATCGCCGCTGGTGATGATATGGTAGGCGCTCTCGATCGCGAGTTTCTCGCGCTCGCTGGCGCGCCCGCGCAGAGCGTAGGCCCTGGCGATCGCCTCCTCGGCACTCAATTCCTGTCCGCGTCTGAAGTGCACGTGGGCCAGAGTGAAATGGGCCGCCGCGAACTCGGGGTCGAGCTGGATGGCGCGCTCGAGGAGAGGGGCCGCATCGTTGCCCTTGGATCTCTCCGTAAGCGCGATGCTGTAAGCTCTGAGCGCTTCGAGGGAAGGGGTGGTCACTTCCGCCGGCACGCTGAGCTTGCGGATCGACGCCAGCGATTCGCCCAGTCTCCCGCGCATCTTCGAGACCGTCAGGCTGAGAGCAGCCAGGACGCGATCTTTGGACTCCGCCTCCGTGTATTCGTTCGCCAGCTCCTCGCCGCCCGCGCAGCCGACCGCCTCGAGTCCGACGAAGTAGCGGCTTCCCAGCCTCCCGATCGAGCCCGCGAGGACGGCTTTCCCGCCCACTCTCTGGCAGACCTCCCGCGCGACGGCGCGCGTCAATGGTCCGTCCGAGGCCCGGCCCATCATGGCGAGCGCTGACCGGATGCGGTCTTCCGACAGGAGGCTCAGGTAGGGCGATTGGCCCATCTGCGACAGCAGCGCCTGCCGCAGCGCGTCGTTGAACACCTCCTCGCCGGTCTGGTTCTCGAAATCCGCGATCACGATCACATCGCGCTCGGCCAGCGCCGGCGCGGACCGCATCCAGAGCCAGCCTGCGATCGCCGCCGCTGCTGTGGTTGCCGCCGCAGCCAGCACAGCGAGCGTGGGGCGACGCGCTCCCGGCGGGGACGCGCCCGGCTCCGCCCGGCGCAGGGGCTCGACCGGTGCTGCAAAACGGTAGCCCTGACGCGGCACCCGCTCGATGAACCGCGCGGCGTCCGCCGGATCCCCGAGCGCCTCCCGCAGATTGCTCACCGCCGTGTTGATGCTCTGTTCATAGCCGACGACGGTTCCATGTGGCCACAGAAGGCTCTGGATGCGCTCGCGGGTCACGGTCTGGCCCGGGTGCTCGACCAAGGCGACCAGGATGTCGAGCGACTGATCCGGAACCCTGATTCGCAGCCCGTGTTTGCGCAGCTCGCGGCGGTCGGGATCGAACTCGAAAGCCCCGAAGCGCACGCTACCGGTCATGCACCGCAACTCCGGGGTGAATTGTAGCACGTCCGGTGAAATCACGCGGAGTCTGAAGTCCTTTCTTTATAGCAGCTTAACGTTTTAGGCACGTCTTATTTGACCTGTGCACGGCGTGGGGCTATTGATCGGGCGTGGAGGTTGCATGAAACGCCTGAAGATCATGAGTGCGGTCATCTTGTTCCTGGCGGCCGTTGCCGCACTCCCAGGGCTTCGGGGAGTGGCCTTTGCGGCAACACCGCTCGAGCCCGTACAGTACGTCTATCCCGACTCGACGCTCGAGGAGATTCAACAGGCCATCGACACCGGAGGAACGGTATACTTCGACCGCCTGACCAAGCACACCCGGCAGTACGGAGAGTACAACCAGGTGGCCAGCAGAACCCCGGATCTGGCCCCGACGCCTGACAATCCCGCCCAGGGTTTCAACATCGGCAAGCACGGGAAAGCCGTACGCCTCATCGGGCTGCTGGGGCCGTGGGGAGAACGTCCGAAAATCAATGGAGGCACAGCTACGTTCAGGGTCGGCCGCTTTCCGAGCCTCGGTTTTGCCGGAGCCCCGGTCAGCTTCCGCCTGGAGAACCTGGAGATTCACAATCCGGACCTGGGTGGGCCTCAGGCCCTTTATTCGAGAATCGGTCTCTGGGTCAATATGCTTGGTGCGCAGAGCATCATCAACAACTGCCAGTTCACCGTCACCGGCAAGGACAGCGACCCGGGTCACGTGAACAACCATTCGACCGCCATTTGGTTCCTCTTGCAGGCCAGCCAGCCCCAGTCCCCGCCGAGCGGCGCCAGGATCGATGTCACGAACAATACGATAGTTGCGACCAAGGTGCACGAGGGCCTTCACGTGGACAGCTTCTGGCCGGACGCTCCAGGCTTCACGCCGCCGCGGGTATTCGTCAGCAACAACACCGTGATCGCCACCAACCTGCGAGGCTTTGCGAACAAGTCAGGAACCAACGGAGCCACGCTGAATACGGCAATCCTGGTGGGCGGCAATCTGCCGAACTCGATCGTGACCAACAACATCATCAGGGGAAATGGCCGCTCACCTGGCCTCACGCCCGAACAGGAAAGCGTTGCGATTGGGCTGATGGGAGCCGGTTCTGTAGGGATGGACTCCGCCAACCTCACGGTCTTGGGAAATGATTCGTCTTCGTTTGCCGCCGACTTTCAGTTATGGATGGAGACGATCGTCTCTGACAGCACGACCGCGCGGAACTTTCTCGGTCCCGCAAGCAAGGGCGGCGTGATGTGCCGCGGACGCGACAACTGGTTCGACCAGAACCACTTCTTCGGAGACTACCCCGGATGGGAGTTTCCCGCCAGCGGTCCCGGCCTATTCTGGTTCGCTAAAACCAGCCGCGGCAACCTGGTGGTGGGAACGCGACTGAACGCCCCTCCGTACTGGTATGACATGTGCGGCCAGTTGTGGGATGAGACGGGAGGCGATAACAGAGTCCCTGGCTTCGAGGAATGTCAGAAGCGCTGAGTTTGTGCTCACCCGGCGGCCCCGCCGACCGGAGCCAGGCGCGCGGCCGCGGTTCGAGGGCGCGCCCCATGATAGCGGAGGGGCGCGGCTAGGGAGAACCGAGACGTGGCGCGGGCTTCGGCCTGGCGGTTCCACACGAATGTGGCCCCTTGCCTCGAGATGAACCTCGACGCGGCAGCCAGGAGTGGCTGCGCTACATGTTGCGCTCACGGCTGAGGTTAGCGGTGTGGCCCGGAACGCGGTACGCTAGGACGGTGGACGACAGTCCCCTGGCAGCCCGTGGATGAAGTCCGAGGAGCGGTTTGAGAGCGACAAGCTGAAGCTTGTCCCACCAGGCAAGTCAATGGCTCACGGCCCACGTGGGGCATGCTTTAGCTTGCCTGCGGACTTCATCCACGGGTTGCCGGGTCCACCGTCCCGATGAAGCAGCTTCCCGTGAAGGAGACCTTTTCGCAATGATCCGCAAGGAAGACGCACTTGAATACCATGCGTTTCCGGCGCCCGGCAAACTGGCCGTGACCGCGACCAAACCGTGCCGCACCCAGCGTGACCTCAGCCTGGCCTACTCGCCGGGCGTGGCCGTGCCCTGCCTGGAGATCGAACGCGACCCCGGCCTGGCCTACCGCTACACCGGCAAAGGCAACCTGGTGGCCGTGGTGTCGAACGGCACCGCCGTGCTGGGGCTGGGCAACATCGGCGCGCTGGCCGGCAAGCCGGTGATGGAAGGCAAGGGCGTGCTGTTCAAGCGCTTCGCCGACATCAACGTGTTCGACATCGAGCTGGCCACCGAGGATCCTCTGGAGGTCATCCGGGCCTGTCAGTTGCTGGAGCCCACCTTCGGGGGCATCAACCTGGAGGACATCAAGGCGCCGGAGTGCTTCCAGATCGAAGAAGAGCTCAAGCGCACCATGAACATTCCCGTGTTCCACGACGACCAGCACGGCACGGCCATCATCTCGGCGGCGGCGCTGCTGAACGCCCTCGAACTGGTGGGCAAGGAACCGGACCAGGTGCGGGTGGTATTCAACGGCGCGGGGGCCAGCGCCATCGCCTGCGCGGAGCACTACATCCGGCTGGGAGTGCGTCGCGAGAACATCCTGATGTGCGACACCAAGGGAGTGCTCTACAAGGGGCGCAGCGAGGGGATGAACCGTTACAAGGAGGCCTTCACGCGCGATACCAGCGCGCGCACGCTGGCCGACGCGCTGAAGGGGGCCGACGTCTTCGTGGGCCTGTCCAGCGCCGACTGCGTCGCTCCGGAGATGCTGCGGTCGATGGCCAAGAACCCCATCGTCTTCGCCATGGCCAACCCCGATCCGGAGATTCCCTACGATGTGGCGGTGGCGGCCCGCTCCGACGTGATCATGGCCACGGGGCGCTCGGATTTCCCCAACCAGGTGAACAACGTGCTGGGTTTCCCCTTCATCTTCCGCGGAGCGCTGGATGTGCGCGCCACGGCCATCAACGACGAGATGAAGCTGGCGGCCACGCGGGCCCTGGCGCTGCTGGCCAAGCAGGACGTGCCGGATTCGGTGCGCAGCGCCTACGGGGTCGAGGACATGCGGTTCGGACGCGAGTACATCATTCCCAAGCCGTTCGATCCCCGCGTGCTGATCTGGGAAGCCTCGGCGGTGGCCCAGGCGGCCATGGCCAGCGGGGTGGCGCAACAGCCGGTGGAGGTGGAGGAATACAAGGAGCAGCTCGAGCGGCGGCTGGGCAAGGCCCGCGAGGTGATGCGGGTGATGATCCAGAAGGCGCGGCGGAGGCCCATGCGCCTGGTGTTTGCCGAGGGTGAGGAGAGCAAGATCCTGCGCGCGGCCCACATCCTGATCGAGGAGCAGATCGCCCGGCCCATTCTGCTGGGGAATCCTCAGAAGATCCGCGCCCGGGCCGAGGAGCTGCACCTGAATCTGTCGGAAGCCGAAGCCATCGACCCGGCCACCTCGCGCCAGTTCGGGCGCTACGCCGAGGAGCTTTACCGGTTGCGTCAGCGCAAGGGCGTCACCTTGCGAGAGGCGCGCGAGGGGATGCACAACCGCAACATCTTCGCCTCGATGATGGTGCATACCGGCGACGCCGACGCGCTGATCGGGGGCTTGACCCAGCACTACCCGGACACCATCCGGCCGGCGCTCCAGGTGATGTCGCCGCGCGAGAGCGGCCACCAGGTTTCGGGCGTCTACATGCTGATCACGGCCAAGGGCGACATCTACTTTCTGGCGGACTGCACGGTGAACATCGAGCCCAGCGCGGAAGACCTGGCCGAGATCGCCATCGGCGCGGCGCATATGGCGCGGCGCTTCAACGTGGAGCCGCGGGTAGCCATGTTGTCGTTCTCGAACTTCGGCAGCACCCGCCATCGTTTGTCGGACAAGGTGCGGAGGGCGGTGGAACTGGTGCGGCAGCGGGAGCCCGGCCTGATGGTGGATGGGGAGATGCAGGCGGACACGGCGGTGGTGCCGCAGATCATCGAGGAAGACTACCCCTTCTCGACGCTGAAGGGCGGGGCCAACGTGCTGGTGTTCCCCAGCCTGGAGGCCGCCAACATCGCCTACAAGCTGCTGGCGCGCATCGGCGAGGCCGAGGTGATCGGGCCGATCCTGACCGGGGTGAGCCAGCCGGTGCACGTGCTCCAGCGCGGCGCGGAGGTCAACGACATCGTCAACATCGCGGCCATCGCGGTGGTGGACGCGCAGGAAGCGGCGCGCTGAAACGGGCGCAAGAATAGCCCAAGAGCCTGCCACCACAAGACCATATGTGAGTCAAGGCGTCACAGCGCCTGGAGATCGCACCTGGAGGTAGGCAGTGAACCTGAACAACAGACTGCGGCGGAGGTTTGTCCTCGCCGCAACAGCATCGTTAACGGCGTGGGCCGCGCCGGCGGCCGCGCAGAGATGGGACTGGCCTGCGCAGGCCGCCAGCTTTGTCACATCGGAGACCGGGGGGAAGCTCAAGCTGGGCTTCGAGAGCCGTGCCCGCTATGAATCGCGCACGGGCCAGGCCTTCGGGCGCAGCCCGGACCTGGAGACCGGGCTGGTGCGGCACCGGCTGTCGCTGACCTACAAGCCGACTAAGTGGCTGAAGGTCTCCGGCATGGTGCAGGATGGCCGGGCGCCGTGGTACGGCCGGGGTGCTCCCAACAGCGTGCGCGACCAGGCTGACCTGCAAGAAGGCTATTTCGAGTTGTTCCCGGACCGCAAGAAGGGCTTCGGGATGACAGCCGGGCGCATGATGCTCAACTACGGGGAGACCCGGCTGATCGGCAGCCCGCAGTGGAGCAACCTGTCGCGCACCTACGATCACGCGCGCATTTACTACCGCCTGCCCCAGATGCAGTTGGAGATGTTGTACGTATCGCCGGTGAAGGTCGTCCTCGGCGGCTTCAACCGTCCGGTGCTGGGCGATCACGTGTGGGGCATGTACAACTCCTTCCCCAACCTGTTCAAGAAGAGCCTGCTGGAAGTCTACGTCCTGCGCCGTGACCGCAACCGGCCGGGGGGGTTCACCGGCGGCAGCCGGCAGGCGGGCACCGACCGCCTGGGCGTGAACACCTACGGCGGGCGCGTGGCGGGCCCCTTGCGGCGCGGGGTGAAGTACAGCCTGGAAGGCGCGCTTCAGAGCGGCAAGGTGGGACCGGCCATTCATCGCGGCGCGGCGTGGTTCACCTCGCTGAGCCGCCGCTGGATGGTGGGCGGCAAGCCGCTGGATGTGCTGGGCGAGTATAAGTTCGCTAGCGGCACGCGCAACCCGCAGGACTCCTCGCGGGTGGCCACTTTCGACCAGCTCTATCCCGCCAATCACGACAAATTCGGTCATCAGGATCTGTTCGGGTGGAGGAACATCCACAACGTCCGGTCGGTGACCACGCTGGGAGTGACCAAAGTCTTCGCGCTGAACTTCATGTACAGCAACTCCTGGCTGGCGGCCAAGCGC
>VFZS01000198.1 GCA_016871095.1 Acidobacteriota bacterium | reverse complement strand
AGCCCGGCGGCCGCGCGGGCCGGCCGCCACTTCGCGCCGGGCGGCCCCGGCGCGTTCCGGGAGGCAAACGGGAGGCCGTCCCAGCCGCTAAGGGCGTGCAACGCGCCGCTCACGCCGCAGCTCCGCCCGCCTCCGCGCGCGCCGGACCGGCATCCCAGTAACGCTCTCGTTCCAGCGCACGCCCCACGGCTCGGCCGGCGCGTTCGGCCGCCCGCGCCACCGCCGCGTGCAGGTCCGGCTGGGTCTCTTCGACATCGACCTGGCCTTCGCGCAAGAGGTTGACCAGGATCCGGCAGGTCCCTTCGGCGCCCGGCCTGGCGCCCCAGGCGCCACGAATACGGACAGTCACCAGACTGATGCGCCGGCTGAAACGGCTCAGGGCATAATGCAGCCGTCGGCTGGCATGTTGCCGAAGCCCGTCCGTCCAGTCGGAATGGCGTCCGCGCATCAGTAGTCTCATGCCAGAACACCCCGCGCCGCCAGGTCACTGGCGAAACACATTCAGCAGCCTCCCCATGAAACCAGCCTCCCTGCCCTGGATGGCATCGATCTCCCCCTTGTCCAGCCAAATGCCTTCGCAGGAAAAGCACTTGTCCACATGAACCTCGCCGAAGGCGATCTCTTCAAGCTGCATTCCGCACTTCGGGCACTTCATGAAGTGGAGAGCGCGCTCTCGCTCCCGTTCCTCGGCCAGGAGCATCGCCTGCCGCTCCTCGGCCAGTTTCCGCCTCCGTTCGGCCTCCTGGCGGGCGAAGTACTCCTCTTCACTAGAGCTGGGCTTTACCGGCATTGCCACTCCTTTCGACGTTCTCCTGCAGCAGTCCGGGCACGACTTTTCAGCATACCGTTCCCATGGCAGCCACATCAATGTGCTTCTCAAGAGGGATGCGTGGAAGCCGGCTGGCCCCGTGCCCGCCTGATTCGGTGCCTTCCCGGGCGCTTAGGCAGTCAGCCAACACGGGCATGCTCAGAAACGGGCGCGAACTTCACCAGGCGGTCACGGGGCTGGCCCTGGGGGCCGGCGCCGCGCCATAATTCAACCAATGAGGAAGCTGGCTCTGATGTTCGCTCCGGCGGTGCTGCTGGCCGCCACGCTGCTGTTGCAGACCGCGCGGGGACCCGCTGACGCGGACCGGTTGTGGCGGCACCGCAACCTGGGGAAGGCCTTCTACGAGAACCCCACCACCCACGCCCAGGCGGTCGAGGAGTTCCGCCGCGCGCTGGAACTGGCCCCGGACTCCTTCCAGGAGCGGCTCAACTACGGCCTGGCGCTGCTGCACGTCGGCCAGGTCAAGGAAGGCATCGCCGAGCTGGAGCGCGCCCAGAAGCAGGACCCCGCTGTCCCGCACACCTGGTTCAACCTGGGTATCGCCTACAAGCGGGAAGGCCGCTACGAAGACGCAATCCGGCAATTCCAGGGAATGGTCCGGCTGGCCCCGGATGAACCGGTGACGCACTACAACCTGGGGCTGCTCTACAACCTCACCGGGCAACCGGAGCGGGCTTTGGAGATGTTTCGCGCCGCCGCCCGGCTGGGTCCCCTCCTGGTGGCGCCGCGCTTCCAGATCTACACCGCTCACCGGCTGGCGGGCCGCCAGGAAGAGGCGGCCCAGGCGCTCGCCGAGTTCCAGCGCGTCAAGGCCCTTCAGAAAGCCGCCGACGAGTCCGAGGACATGGAGTGGAGCTACTACTCGGAGATCTATGAGCCGCGCGAGGCTGTGTCGCTGGAGGCTGATCCGGCGGTTCCGCTGCGCATCGAGACGCGCCGGCTGGCGGCCAAGGCCGATTCGGCCTCGGCTGGTCTGCTGGTGGTGGATGCCGATGTGGACGGACGGCCGGACCTGCTGGTGTGGTCGCGGGCGGGCATGAGCATATTCAAGAACGGGACCGGGCCGCAGGTAGGTTCCGGCTGGCCCGCGGCGCCTGTGTCGGTCGCTGCCGGGGACTACGACAACGACGGGCTGGCGGACCTGTGCGTGCTTGCTGAGAGCCGTCCCGTGCTGTATCGGAACACCGGCGGCCGGTTCGAGCGGAAAGAGGCGGCCCTCCCCGCGGGCCACTACCGCAAGGCTGTTTGGCTGGACTACGATCACGACTACGATCTGGATCTCATCCTGTTGGGGGCGAAGTCCGTGCTGGTGCGTAATGAGGGCGAGGCCGGTTTCCGCGCCGTCGAGTTCCCCTTTGCCGCCGGCGAAGCCTTGGATGGCGTCGCTCTGCGCCTGATCGCCGACGGGAAGGGATTCGACCTGGTGGTGAGCTATCGCGACCGCCCGGGCGTACTCTACCGCGACCAACTGGCGGGCCATTACGAAGCGGTTCCCCTCGCGGGACTGCCGGCCGGCGCGGGGATGCTCCAGGCCGCCGACCTGGACAACGACGGCTGGGTAGACCTGACCTTCAGAAACCCGGGGACAGCCCGCGTGTTTCCGGCTTTCAAGCCTCCTGCTGCTGGCGGGGAATCGAGGGAAACACGCGGGCTGTCCCCAGGTTTTGTGGGGGTACTGATGAACCGGGAGGGCAAGTTCCAGCCCGCCGCGACGCTGGCTGCGGGCGCCTTCACCCTGGCGGATCTGGCGAACCGGGGCGCGGTGGAGCTGGTATCCAGCGCCGGGGTTCACCGCAATCTGGGTCTGGGCCGGTTCTCCGACGCAGAGAAGCCGGCGGGGTTCTCTCCGGCCGCGGCATGGGCGGAAGCCGATTTCGACCAGGATGGCCGCGCGGATCTGGCCGCGGTGGCGCCGGACGGCAGCCTGCTCTTGCTGTTGAACCGAACTGCCAGCACGAACCGCTGGATGCGCGTGGGACTGGCCGGCGTCAAGAACCTGAAGCAGGCCGCCGGCGCCGAGGTGGAGGTCAAGGCCGGGCCGCACTACCAGAAGAAGGCCTACCAGGGAGTCCCGCTGCTGTTCGGGCTGCGCGGATACAAGGAAGCGGATACCATACGCATAACCTGGGCCAACGGCATGATCCAGAACGAGCCGCGGCAGGCGGCGGGGCGGCTGGCCAGTTTCAAGGAAGCGCCGCGGCTGAGCGGCTCCTGCCCCATGGTGTACGCCTGGAACGGCACGGAGTTTCAGTTCATCGCCGACGTGCTGGGTGTCGCGCCACTGGGCGCGAGCGCGGGCGAGGGCCAGCACTTCGCGGCGGATCACGACGAGTACGTGACCATTCCGGCCCGCGCTCTCGCTCCGGCGGACGGGCACTTCGATATCCGCCTGGTGAACGAGCTGCGTGAGGTGTCCTATGTGGACCAGGTGCGGCTCATCGCGGTGGATCATCCGGCAAGCATTGAGGTATTCAGCAACGACAAGTTCAAGGGGCCGCCCTTCCCCGAGTTTCGGTTGTTCGGTGTGAGCCGCAGGGTGTACCCGCGGCGGGCCGTGGACCAGAGCGGACGAGACGTGTTGCCCAAGCTGCTGCGGCGCGATCGCACCTACCCGGATGAGTTCCGCCGCACCGCCGCAGGCGTGGCCGAAATGCACGCGCTGGAGATCGAGTTCCCGCGCGAGGCCGCCAGGGACAACCGCGCCGTGCTGGTGCTCCACGGGTGGGTGGATTGGGCGGACGGCAGCACTTTCGCAGGTGTAGCGCAGCAAGGCGGCGGGCTGACGCTGCCGTACTTGCAGGTAAAGGATGAGGCGGGGAGCTGGCGGACCGTGGTTAAGGACATGGGCATCCCGGCGGGGATGCCCAAGACCATCGTGGTGGACCTGTCCGGCAAGTTCCTCTCGACGGCGCGCGCCGTGCGCATCGTGACCAACCTGTGCGTGTACTGGGATGAGATATTCCTCAGCGAGGACACCGCGCCGCCGCCAGTGCGCCTGACGGAACTCGAGGCCGGGCGCGCGGACCTGCGCTTCCATGGTTTCTCGCGGCAGATCGCGCATCCCGAGCGCAAGCAACCGGAGAGGTTCCTGTATGCCGTCGTGTCACCCGTCGCCCCGTGGAACCCCACGCCGGGCCTGTACACGCGCTACGGCGAAGTAGCCGAGCTGCTGCGCGAGCCTGACGACCGCTACGTCATCATGGCTTCCGGCGATGAGTTGCGGCTCCGCTTCCGCGCGGACGCCCTGCCGGCGGTCGCCCCCGGCTGGAGGCGCAGTTTCCTGCTCAAAGTGGACGGCTGGGAGAAGGATCAGGACGCCAACACGGCGTTCTCCGAGAGCGTCGAGCCGCTGCCCTTCCACGCCATGAGCGGTTACCCGTACGGGCCGGGCGAGCGCTACCCGGACACCGCCCTCCACCGGGCGTACTTGAAGCAGTACAACACCCGGCCGGCGCCGCGGCTGGTGGAGCCGCTGCGCGGCCGGTCAGGAGAATGAAAGCATGAAGCGCCTGGCGTTGATCGTGTTCTTCCTGGGAGCCGCCGCGGGGTTCCCGCAGGGCGTGCTGCACGTGGACGCGTCCCCGCACGCGAAGCTGAAGTCCGTGCCCGTTCGCGCCGTCAAGATGGGCGAGGGTTTCTGGGCGCCGCGCATGCGCGTCAACATCGAGCGCAGCATTCCGTCCTTGCTCCAGCTTCTGGAAGAACACGGCGTAATGGACAACTTCCGCCGGCTGAGCGGGCGCAAGCAGGCGCCGCGAAGGGGGCCGCTGTACACCGACTCGGATCTCTACAAGTGGATCGAAGCGGCCGCCTTCGTGCTTCAGTCGGAGGACCGGCCCCAGTTGCGCGCCCAGATCGACGCCCTGGTGGACGACATCGTGGCGGCGCAGGAGCCGAGCGGGTACCTTAACACGTACTACGTCGATGAGCGGGTCAAGTTGCGCTGGCAGGAGATGCAGCGCGGGCACGAGCTGTACTGCCTGGGGCACATGCTACAGGCCGCCATCGCCTACTACCGCGCCGGCGGAAGCCGCAAGCTGCTGGACGCGGGCATCCGGTTCGTCGACCACCTGGTGGAGGACTTCGGGCCGGCCAAGCGGCCGCTGCTGACCGGGCATCCGGAGTTCGAGCTGGCGGTGAGTGAGCTGTACAGGGTGACGCGCGATCCGAGGCACCTGGAGCTGGCGCGGTACCTGCTGAGCGGCGCCGAGCGGGAGCGGCTGAAGCTGCGCGAGTCCGAGCTGCGCTACATGTTCAGCGGGAGGCCCTTCACCGAGCGCACGCAGCTTGAGGGGCACTCCGTGCGAGCCATGTACGCGGCCAGCGGCGCCACCGACTACTACCTCGAAACCGGCGACGCGGCCTGCTGGAAGACGCTGGAGGGGCTGTGGCGCGACATGGTGACCGGTAAGATGTACCTCACCGGGGGTGTCGGCTCGCGCTCGGCGGGCGAGGCCTTCGGCGAAGCGTACGAGCTGCCCAACCGGCAGGCCTATACCGAGAGCTGCGCCGCCATCGGCAGCATGATGTGGAACTGGCGCATGCTGGCGGCCACGGGGGAGGCTCGGTTTGCGGATGTCATCGAGCGGGCGCTCTACAACGGCATCAACTCGGGCATGTCGCTGGACGGGACGCTCTACTGCTACCGCAATCCGCTGGAACTGGGGCTGGAGAAGATCCGCAACCCGTGGTACGACACCACCTGCTGCCCGCCCAACTTGCAGCGCACTCTGGCTTCCCTGCCCGGCTACATGTACTCGACCAGCGCCGAGGGTGTGTACGTGCATCTCTACCATAGCTCGGTGCTGGACTGGCATCTGGGAACCGCAGCCGAGCCGCGACCGTCAGGGAGCGGTCTGCGACTGGAGCAGAAAACCCGCTACCCCTGGCAGGGCCGCGTGGAGATCACGGTGACACCCGCGGAGCCGCGCGATTTCACTGTGTTTCTGCGCATTCCGGGGTGGTCGCCCGGGGCGGCGGTCGCGGTGAACGGGCAACTCTGGAAGGCAGCGGTGCGCGCGGGCGAGTATCTGCCGGTACGGCGGAAGTGGCAGGCGGGCGACCGGATCGCTCTGACCCTGGAGGTTACGGCCCGGCTGACGGCGGCCAACCCGCGGCTGGCCGGCAACGCGGGCCGCGTGGCAGTGGAGTGGGGGCCGCTGGTGTACGCCGCCGAGCAAGTGGACCAGCAGGGCGTGCCGTTGCTGTTCGACGCGGCGCTGGTTGCGGATGCGCGTCCCCGCGCCAGTTGGAAGCCCGAGTTACTGGGAGGCGTGGTGCTCATCGAGCACCGGGGCGCGGTCTACGAGAAGCCCCTGGCGGAGGAGCCGCTGTACCAGTCTGTGGCCGCGGCCGGCGCCCGCCGCACCCGCCCCGCCACCCTGCGCCTGATCCCCTATTACACCTTCGCCAACCGCGGCCCCACCGAGATGCAGGTGTGGATGCGCTACGAGCCGGCGGGGCGCTGAGCAACCCTACACCATCGGGACTACCGCGATGTCGGTCTGGGTGAAGTCGCCGCCTTTGCAGAGCACGGGCTCGCCGGACGCCCTGGCCAAGGCGTAGACGCAGCAGTCTCCCAGGTTCAACGCCGCGGGGTGCCGGCCCTTGCCGTACTTCTTCCAGGCGCGAACTGCGATCGTGGACTGCCTAGCGTCGAAAGGAACGATCCGGATGCGGGAAGTGTACAGCAGTAGCTCCAGGTCGGCGCCCGCATCGGGGCCGTATCTGCCCTCAATGACCATGGCGGCTTCGAGCGCGGTGACCGCCGAGATCGTGCGGGCGGGCGCCCCGACCAGCGCCGTCAGGAGCGCGTCGCGCTCCGGCTCCTGGCGAAGAATCGCGGTGAGTGCGGAGGTGTCGATGACCATGGCTCAAGCCGGGATGCCACGCTCGTCGTAGCCCACGATCTCGTCATCGGAACGCGGGTCCAGCACTGGTCTGGCGGCGCAGCGGTCAGAGATTTCCAGGAGCCTCTCGTACATCACCGGATCAGGTTTGCGGTTGTCCTCGCGCGCCACGCGTTCGCGGAGGGCCTGGCGAACGACCTCGGTCATGCTCAGGCCGGTCTGGGTTGCCAACTGGCGGGCGAGCCGGTAGACCTCCGGGTCCTTGATGTTGAGAGGGGTGACATTCCCGGGCACCGGATTGCTCCTTTCCTCCTCATCATACTCCATTGTTCACACTCAGGCCAGTCCCGGCCGGTGCGGACCTCAGTCGTTCCCCCTGGTTCGTGCTATGTCTAGAGGCATGAAGCGCGCACTTTGGGCTGGGTTGGTGGCCTGCGCCGGCGTGCTGTGCGGCCAGACGCAGGTGACCATTTACAACCAGAACTTCGCGGTGGTGAAGGAACGCCGGGTGCTGGAGCTGAAGCAGGGCGAAAGCGAGGTGCGGGTCGCCGATCTCACCGCGCACCTGGAGCCTGATTCGGTGGTGCTGCGGGACGTGAAGCGGCCCGATGCCATACGCATACTGGAGCAGAACTACGAGAGCGATCCGCTCAGCGAAGGACTGCTGCTGCGCAAGTCGGAAGGCCAGGTGCTGGATTTCGAGATTCCCGGGCCGCAGACGGGGGAGAAGCGGATCATCAAGGGCAGGATCCTGCGCAGCGGCTACGTGCCGCACACCTCCGCCTTCCAGCGCTACGGCCAGCAGTACCGCTACTCGCAGATGGTGATGGCCAGCCCGCAGGGCGGGGGACAGCCCATCGTGGAGGTGGAGGGCAAGATCCAGTTCGGGCTGCCGGGCAAGCCGATTTTCCAGGCGCTGGATCCCAAGGCGTTCCTGAAGCCCACGCTGCTGTGGCGGCTGTGGACGGACCGCGCCGGCCCGCACGAGACCGAGTTCTCGTATCTCACCGGCGGGATGCGCTGGGAGGCGACTTACAACGTGGTGGCGCCGGAGAAAGGCGACATGTTCGATCTCATCGGCTGGGTGACGCTGGAGAACATGAGCGGCAAGGATTTCGAGAACGCCAGCGTCAAGCTGATGGCGGGCGACGTGGCGCGGGCGCGCCCGGAGGAAGGCCAGCAATTCGCCGCGCGCGCCGAGCTGAGCATGACGGCCCCGCCGGCGCCGGTTTCGGAGCGGGCTTTCGACGAGTACCACCTTTACACCCTGCCGCGTCCGACTACGGTGCTGGACCGCGAGATCAAGCAGGTGGAATTCGTGCGCGCGGCCAACGTCCCGGCGCAGCGCATCTACGTCTACGACGGATTTCAGATGGACCGGCGCTACCGCGGCTGGGATTACATGGCCATCCGCACGCAGCCCGAGTACGGCACGGTGAGCAATCCCAAGGTGTGGGTGATGCTGGAGTTCCGCAACTCCGAGAAATCGCGGCTGGGAATGCCGCTGCCGCGGGGCACGGTGAAGGTGTACCGGCGCGACATCGACAACCGCAACGAGTTCGTCGGCGAGGACCGCATCGACCACACTCCCAAGGATGAGGTCGTGCGTCTCTACACGGGCAATGCTTTCGACCTGACCGGAGAGCGCCGCCAGACCAACTTCCGGCTCGACACCAGCCGCAAGTGGGCCGACGAGACCTTCGAGATCAAGGTGCGCAACCACAAGAGCGAGGCGGTGGAAGTGCGGGTGGTCGAGCACCTGTACCGCTGGATCGAGTGGGACATCACGGTGAAGTCGATGGATTTCCAGAAGACCGATGCCCGCACCATCGAGTTCCGCCCGCGCATCGCGCCCAACGGCGAGGCGGTAATCACCTACACCGCCCACTACTCCTGGTGAGCGAGGGTCAGGCCGGCCCGACGGGACCCCGGGGGAGGCTGGCCAGCTTGTTGAGGCCGTCGATGTAGGCCTTGGCGCTGGCTTCGATGACGTCGGTGGAAGCGCCGCGGCCCATTACTCTGCGGCCCTGGTCCTCGAGTTGGACGGTGACCTCGCCCATGGCTTCGGTGCCGCTGGT
>VFZS01000197.1 GCA_016871095.1 Acidobacteriota bacterium | reverse complement strand
CTTGCGCTGCTGAAACGCCTTTTCGGAAATCTCGAAGCGGACCGCCAGCATGCGGTCCATGGACTGGCGCGGCTGGATGCGCGTGCGCGCCAGCAGGCTGGGGTTGTACTTCTGGCCCAGCACCGGGTAGTACTGGAACAGGCGCTGGGCGTCCACCTCGGAGACCACCGCGCCCTCGATGAGATCCCCCTGGCGGTCCTCCAGCGAAACCGCCACGTCCCGGACAACGAACGGATAATTGGATCCGTTCACGAAGCGGAAATCCAGGACCACAATGGTGCTGGCCGCCTCCACCGAGAGGGTACGCACTTTCTGGATGGAGCCTTCCAGTTCGATGTGCGCGCCGCGCTGCACGAACAGCGTGAAGGCCACCATCAGAGCGGCGATCACCATACCGACGGCGACGAAGGGAAGAAGCTGCTTGCGCACGGCCCCTCACCCCACGAGGCGCAGGATTTCTTTCATCGAGGCGTGCGACATCTCGATGAGCTGCGGGCCGAAGATGTGGGTTTCCAGCCCGAAGCAGCCGCGGTAGCCGTCCCGGGTGAAGGCCTCGAAGACCGCTTTCCAGTCCATGCGCTGCGGATAATCCAGGATGCTGCGGCCCTTGATGTGGACGTTGCCCACGCGCTCCACCGGCAGCAGGCGGTAGCCGTCCGGGAAGGGGATCTCCTGGAAGCCGCCCGCGTTGAGCGGGTCCCAGTTGATGCCCAGCCACTTCGAGGGGACCATCTTCATCAGCGCGGCCGATTCCGCCGAGGTGGCCACGTTACAGGAGCCTTCGTTCTCGACCAGCAGGTAGACCTTCTCCTTGGCCGCCAGCGCCACCATGGGATCGAGAATCTCGACCAGGCGTGGCATGAGGCGGGCAGGCTCCTCGACCCGGGAGAAAGTGAAGATCCGGATCTTGTCCGTGCCCAGGATCCTGGCGGCGCGGATGGCGCGGGCCAGATCCTCCATGCGCCGCTCGAAGCGCGCGCCCTCCTGCTGGATGCGCCGGGCGCGGGCTTCCTCGCTTTCCGGCCGGCGCCGCACGGGCTCGGTGCCGGGCAGCCCGTACTTCAGCAGCGAGGCGTCCAGGAAGGAAATGCCCAGGCCGGCATCCGCGAACTCCTTGGCGGCCGCCCGCAGCTCCGGCTCCGGCATCGCCTCGTAGGCCTGCTTGCCGCCCGGCACGCCGCGCAACTCCAGCCACTTCAGGCCGTACTGTCTGGCGAAGGCGATGGCCTCCGCCGGGTTGTTGGCGCATTCGTCGGAGATGGCGCTGATGCGGGAGCGGTCCACGCGCCGCGCGGCGGCCAGCGGCGCCGCCGCCAGGGGAAGCGCCAGCATATCTCTGCGGGTCATGCTGACATGATACCGCTGCCAGCAGGCCAGACTCACCCCACCTGGGGACAGACCCCACCTGGGGACAGACCCCACCTGGGGACAGTCCGCGTGTTTCCGGCGAAAACGTGGGAAACACGCGGGCTGTCCCCGACACCTGTCCCCGACACTCACACCCGGTCCAGTTCCAGGAAGTCCCGGATGTGGGCGTGGTCGGAGCGCTCCAGGTCGGCGGCCGGGCCGAAGAAGATGACCTGGCCCTCGTGCAGCACCACCACGCGGTCGGCCACCTGGCGCATCAGATCCAGATCGTGGGTGACCACGATGGAGGTGAGCCGCAACTGGCGCTTGAGCCGCAGCATCAGGCCGCTCAGGTGGCTGGACATGATGGGGTCCACCATGGTGGTGGGCTCGTCGTAGAGGATGCACTCGGGCTGGGCCGCCACGGCCCGGGCGATGGCGACGGCCCGCTTGTAGCCGGTCGAGACGTCGGCCGGGTAGGCGTCCTCGAATTCGTCCAGATCCACCATCTTGAGCAGGCCGCGCACCACGTCCCGCCGGTTCTGCTCGTCGTAGTCCTCCCGTAACTCCAAGGAAAACAGGATGTTCTCCCCGATGGTGAGCGAATCGAACAAAGCCCCGGACTGAAACACCATGGTGACCTTGCGGCGGATGTGGCCGAGCTCGACCTCGCCGTAACCGGTGATGTCATGGTGGGCCACGATGACGCGGCCCTGGTCGGGCTTGAGGAAACCCATGATGTGACCCAGGGTGACGGACTTGCCCACCCCGCTGCGGCCGATGATGGCCACCGTTTCGCCGGGATCGACCTGGAAGCTGACATCGGCCAAAACCGGGGTGTCGAACGTCTTATAGACGTGGCGAAACTCGATGTAGTGGGGGTAGGACTCGGTCATGCCGCCTCGTAGCGTGCGGTCACGCCCAGCTCCGGGGCGGTCACCCCGTGGGGCTTCCAGGCTCCGTGCCGACCCATGCGGGAGCCACCCACCACGACAGAGCCGCCACGGTTCATGTCAAAATGATACCTCAGGACCGGATGGCCAGCCGGCAGGGTATTGTCCGTGGCAGCCAGACAGAGTATAATGTTTAGAAACAATTACATGCGGTCTTGTTTCAACGCGGCGGCCGCGACGCTGGCCCTGAGCAGCCTGGTGGTGGCCTCGCCGCCCGCGCAGCCGGCACAGCAGACCACGCTGGTGGTGCGGGCGGACCGGCGCAGCGGGCGGCTGGTGCGGACCGTGGCCGTCAAGCCTAGAGCGATTCCCCAGGTGGTGGTGCAGCCGCGCGTGGTGCCGGCGGTGACGCCCTCCCGCGCGCCGGTCAATCCGTGGCACACCGATCTCCAGCGATTCGTCGAGCAGACCGCCCGGCGCTACGAGGTGGACCCCCTGCTGATAGATGCGGTCATCCGGGTGGAGAGCAACTACAACCCCTACGCCATCTCCCCCAAGGGAGCGCGCGGGGTGATGCAGTTGATGCCGGCCACCGCGCGGCGGCTGCAAGTGGCCAACAGCTTCGATCCCTGGCAGAACATCGACGGCGGGGTGCGCTACCTGAGGTACCTGCTGGACCTGTTCAGCAGCGAGCGCCTGGCCCTGGCCGCTTACAACGCCGGGGAGGGCGCGGTGTTTCGTTACGGCAACGTCCCGCCCTACCCGGAGACCATGCACTACGTGCGCCAGGTAGGCAAGCGGTACGGGGCCGCCCGCCAGGCCGCCGAGAAGGCCGCGCCCGGCCCGGCGAAGACCACCCGCCCGCCCGAGCATCCTCCCATCCGCCAGTACACGGATGGCCAGGGCAGGGTTCACTACGAGACACGGTCAGGACCATGAGCCCAGCGGCGTTGAAGCCCAGCCTGATGTGCCTGCCAGCGGCGGCGCTGCTGGGAATCGCGCTGGCGGCCCAGACACCGCAGGAACGCTACGTCAGGGAGATCCGCTTCTGGACCCTGGGAGAGGTGACCCGCGTGGCGGTGGAGACCAGCCACGAAGCGGAGTTCCGCTCGGTGCGGATCCCCAATCCGGACCGCCTGTTTTTCGATCTGAAGGGGTTGCGCCCGCGGCCGGGCCTGCGGGTCATGCACACCATCGCCGTCAACGACCGGCTGTTGAAGCAGATCCGGATGGCGGAGACCCAGCCGGGGGTCACGCGAGTCGTTCTCGATCTGGCGGCCCCCGCCGACTTCACCACCTCGCAGTTGACCAACCCCGACCGGCTGATCATAGAACTGCGCGCCGCGAAAGCCGCGCCCGCCGACGGCACGGCGCCCGAGGCGGCGGCGCCTCCCACCAGAGAGCCGGAGCGGGAAGCCGCCCAACCCGCGGCCACGGAGCCGGCTGCCACCGCCGCCATGCCCGTCGTCGCCGAGTCGAAGACCCCGCTAGGCCCGGCTGCGGCCGCCAAGCGTGACAGCCGGGGAGACCGCTCGCTGATCCGCGCCCTGGGGCTGAAGGTGGGACGGGTGGTGCTGGACCCCGGGCACGGCGGGCACGACACGGGCAGCATCAGTCCCGGCGGCCTGGTGGAGAAGGAACTGGTCCTGGATGTGGCCAAGCGGCTGGGATCCCTGATCTCGGAGCAGATGGGCAGCGAGGTGATTTACACCCGCAGCGACGACGTTTCCGTCCCCCTGGAGGCGCGCACCGAGCTGGCCAACCAGCAGAAGGCGGACCTGTTTGTCTCTCTGCACGCCAACTCCTCGCGGCTGCGCTCGATCGCCGGCCCGGAGACTTACTATCTGAACTTCACCACCTCGGCCAGCGCGCTGGAGGTGGCCGCCCGCGAGAACGCCGCCTCGGAAAAGACCATTCACGAGCTCCAGGAGCTGGTTCAGAAGATCACCTTGAAGACCAAGGTGCAGGAGTCCCGGGAGTTTGCTTCCGCCATTCAGAGGTCGCTGCACTCGGGCTTGTGGAAGGGGACTCCGGCGGTCAAGAACCGGGGCGTCAAGAAAGCCCCGTTCGTGGTGCTGATCGGAGCGTCGATGCCCTCGGTGCTGGTGGAGATAGACTTCATGACCAACTCCCGCGCGGAGAGGCTGTTGAGGACCCCCGCGCACCGGCAGAAGGTGGCTGAAGCGCTCTTCGAGGGGATCTCGCGGTACGCCTCCAGCCTGAGCCACTTCCAGGTGGGGCAGACCAAGACCGGGCAGTAGGCGCCGGCCGGCACGGCAGACGCAACCCCGGTTCTCAGACCAGCGTTTCCACTAGTTGGGGGGATTCCACCGCGAGCCGGCCGGGCGCCAGCCATTCAATGCGGTTGCGGCCCACGGTCTTGGCGCGGTACAGGGCCTCGTCCGCTGCACGGATGAGGGTCTCCGGGAAGATCAGGGCGCCCGGCGCTGAAACCGCTACACCCAGGCTGATAGTGACCTCGATGGAGCGGTCGGTGAGCCTGACTGGTTCGCGATTGACGGCCAAGCGCAAGCGCTCGGCCAGTTGCAGCGCCGAGGAGTGCGTGGAGCCCGGCACCACCACCAGGAACTCCTCCCCGCCGTAGCGCCCCACGGAGTCGTAGCTGCGCAGGGAGGTCTGCAAGCGGCGCGCGGCCTCGCGCAGGACGGCATCTCCGGCCAGGTGCCCGTGGGTGTCGTTGATCTGCTTGAAGTGGTCCAGATCGGCCATTATCAGGCCCACCGCGCTGCCGTCGCGCTCGCTCTTGGCCAGCTCGCGGGCCAGGATCTCCAGGATCGAGGAGCGGTTCCACAACCTGGTGAGGCCATCCCGCGTGGCTTGTTCTCGCAGGGCCTCGCGGGCGGTGACCAGCTCGGCTTGCAGTTCCAGGATGCGCCGGCCGGCCCGCAGGCGGACGTTGAGCTCCTGAGCATCGAAGGGCTTGGTGACGTAGTCGTCGGCGCCGGCCTCCATGCCCTCGATGAGGTCCTCCTTGTGGGCGCGGGCGGTGAGTAGCAGCAGGTAGGTGTATGGCTCCCGCCCCAGGGAGCGGACGCGGCGGCACAGCTCCGGGCCGCTCAAACCCGGCATCATCCAGTCCAGGATGGCGAGCCTGGGGGCGTCGGGTTGCTGGAGCAGGTCCCAGGCCTGATCACCGTCGCTGGCCGCGACCGCCCGGTAGCCCCACCGGCCCAGGTGCGCCTCCAGGAGGCGGCGCGAGACGGGATCGTCTTCTGCGACTAGCACTTGCATAACTGGGGCCGCGGCAAACCTACGCTCCTGAGAGTCTCATCGGCCGACTCCGGGTTTCCTTGGGGTGTGGTCTGAGTCCGGGCTGCGGGCGGCTGGGGGACGCCTACCCCCAGGGTTGTAGGCTCCTGCCGCCTCGGGGCCGGGCGGCCAGGCTCGCGGCCATTCGCCAGGGATGGACGGCCTGGAGCGGATCTCCCCCAATTCGAGCGGAAAAGGAGCCGTCCGCAAGGGGGAACCCGGCGCTTCCCCAGGCATATACCAGGAGAATAGGGGCGGGGAACAGCAAACGACGCCGGGATTTCCCGGATTGCAGGATTTCTATTGCATTACGGAGCAGTGCCTCTTAAGATAGGAAAGTACTGTTCGTGGCCCGGCGCACGGACAGGAAGGGGAAGTCCGATGATCTACTCCAGGTCCACCGAGTACGCGATCCGGGCCCTGGTTCACCTGGCGCAGGTGCCGGAAGGCCGCTACGCCATGGTGAAGCAGATCGCCACCCAAGAAAGCATCCCCGCACACTTCCTGGCCAAGATCCTGCAACAGTTGGCGCGCAAGGGGCTGCTGCGCTCCAGCAAGGGACCCACCGGGGGCTTCTGTTTGCGCCTGGCGGCCGACGAAATCAACCTGATGCAACTGGTCGAGGCGCTGGACGGGCTGACCGACTACCACAGGTGCGTCAGCGGGCTGTCGGAGTGCACGGACGAGGCCCCCTGTGCCATGCACGATTCCTGGAAGACCCTCCGTTCGCGTATCATAGACTACTTGGAGACCACCACGGTCGCGGAGCTGGTGACGTCGCTGGAGGTCAAGCGCCGCGCAGCGGAAAGACGGCGGCGCGCCAGGAAGGCGGCGGGCCACCGGGGTTAGCGCCCGGCCGGAGGCGGGTCGCCAGGAGGAGTCGGATGCAGAATTCCGTGTTAGTGCCCATGGTGGTGGAGCAGACCTCGCGGGGAGAGCGCGCCTACGACATCTACTCGCGGCTGCTCAAGGAGAACATCATTTTCCTGGGCACTCCGGTGGATGACACGGTGGCCAACCTGGTAATCGCCCAGATGCTCTTCCTGGCGGCCGAGGACCCCCAGCGCGATATCAGCCTCTACATCAACACACCGGGAGGATCGATCACCGCCGGGCTGGCCATCCTGGACACCATGCGGTTCGTGGAGCCCGACATCGTCACCATCTGCGTGGGACAGGCGGCCTCGATGGGCGCGGTGCTGCTGGCCGCGGGCGCCAAGGGCAAGCGTTACAGCCTGCCGCACGCGAAGATCCTGATCCACCAGCCATCCATGCACGGCCTGGCGGGGCAGGCCACCGACATAGACATTTACGCCAAGGAGATCTTGCGCATGCGGGAGCAGCTCAACCAGATCCTGGCGGATGTCACCGGGCAGCCGGTGGACAAGGTGGCGCGGGACGTCGATCGTGACTACATCATGGAGCCGCAGCAGGCCCTGGCATACGGCATGATCGACCGGGTGATCACCAGCCGCGACGCAGCCCTCGGCGGGCGGTAGCGGCGCGGCGGCCGACCCTGGCGTCAATCCGACCGCTCCCTGACGGTCGCGGCTCGGAAACCGACGCCGAGCCACGCGCGTAAGCAAGTGGTCCTGCTGGCATGCTGACGGCACCTCGGCCACAGGGCTCGGGCGCGGCGGCCGGCCCTGGCGTCAGTCCGACCGCCGGATGCGGCGGAACAGCTCGTAGGCGTGGTCCCAATCGGCCTGGGGTTGGGGTGCGACGCTGGTCAGCGGGAAAGAGCGCCGGACCAGCTCCCGCGCCTCTGCCAGACCGGAGAGCAGCCCGGAGCCGATGGCCTGCACCAGCACGTTGCCCGCGGCAGTGGCTTCCGACGGTCCGGCGATCACCGGGCGTCCGGTGGCATCGGCCACCAGTTGATTCAGCACCTGGTTGCGGGAGCCGCCACCCACGATGTGGATCAGCTCCAGACGGCGTCCCAGCAGGGCTTCCAGGCTCTCCAGCACCTGGCGGTAGCGCAGAGCGAGGCTCTCGAAGATGACCCGGCAGAAGGCGGCCGGCGAGTCCGGCTCGGCCTGGCCGGTGGAGCGGCAGAAGGCTGCGATCTTCTCGGGCAGGCGGCCCGGCTCGAGGAAGGCATCCGGGTCGATGACGGCCTTGAAGGGAGCCGCCGTGGCGGCCAGACGGGCCAGTTCGTCATAGCCGTACTGGCGGCCCTCCAGCGCCCAGGCGCGCCGGCACTCCTGCACCAGCCATAGCCCGGCGATGTTCTTCAGGAAGCGCACGCTGCCGCCGTAGCCGATCTCGTTGGTGAAGTTCAGGCGCAAGGCGCCTTCGCTGATGACCGGCTCGGGCAGCTCGACCCCCATCAGGGACCAGGTGCCGGAGCTGATGTAGCACCAGTCGCCGCCCTGAGCGGGGACCGCGGCCACCGCTGAGGCGGTATCGTGGCCGCAGGTGGCGTAGACCGGGGAGGCGTCGAGCCCGGCCGCCTCGGCGACGTGGTCCAGCAGCGGACCGAGCAGGGTTCCGGAGGGGACGATCTGGGGCAGGATGGCCGAGGGCAGGCCGAAACGCTCGAGCAGCTCGGTGGCCCAGCCCCGGCGGACCGGGTTGTAAAACTGGGTGGTGCTGGCGTCGCTCAGCTCGACCCGCGCCACGCCGGTCAGCCAGTAATTGAACAGGTCGGGCATCATCAGCAGGGTGCGGGCGGTCTGAAAAGCCGGCGAGTGGGCCAGGCGCATGGCGTACAACTGGAACAGGCTGTTCAACTGCATGAACTGCAAGCCCGTGTGCGCGAAAATCTCCTCGCGGGGGACCACCTGGAAGGCCTTCTCGAGGATGCCGTTGTTGCGCGGGTCGCGGTAGTGGCGGGGGTTGTCCACCAGCGCCCCATCCGGCCCGAGCAGGCCGAAGTCCACGCCCCAGGTGTCGATTCCCACGCCGGACAACGCCAGCTTGCGCTCCCGCCCGGCCGCGGCCAGGCCCTGCTGGATCTCGTGGAACAGCCGCAGCGTGTCCCAGTACAGCCCGGTGGGGAGCCGCACCGGGGTGTTGGAAAAGCGGTGCAGCTCCTCCAGGGTGAGCGACTGGCCCGAAATCGAGCCCAGCATGGCGCGGCCGCTTTCGGCGCCCAGATCGAACGCGAGGTAGTGTGGCATGGCAGCAGTGTGCTAGTGTACAGCGTTTCTGCTGCCGGTGTCAGGGTCTCCAGGCCGCGGGCTGGGCAGCGACCGCTGGGGCTGGGCCCGGCTCAGGCCGACCGGGCCCAGCTCAGCCGGTTGACGCGGTTGAACAACCCGGCCGGCATGCGAACCGCCTGGGCCGGGCGCACCGGCT
>VFZS01000196.1 GCA_016871095.1 Acidobacteriota bacterium | reverse complement strand
TCTCCCTTCACTTACAGGGAGTCCGGCACACCCGGTGACACTGTCTCGCCGCCGCCGGACGCGGTGGGTGAAGTTAAGATCCTAACCAACGTGTACGACGCCGAGTACGGCCGAACCGGCGGCGGCGTGATCAGCCTCTCTTTCAGGAGCGGCACCAACGACTACCGCGGGGCGGTTGGGTGGTATGTGCGCAACGATGTACTCAACGCCAATACCTTCGAATCGAACGCACGAGGGGCGGCCAAAACGTCGTTCCGTATGCACCAGCCGGTAGCCACGCTTTCGGGTCCGATCCGCTTTCCGGGGCTTTACAACGGCAGGAACAAGACGTTTTTCATGTACGCTCTCGACCTCTATCGCAACGCGAGGCCGCAGGTATCCAACATGATCGCCCCCACCGCCCTTGAGAAGCAAGGGGACTTTTCCCAGACGTACGTTTCCGGGACGAGCGGGCCCGCAATCATGATCTACGACCCGCTCACCACCACGGAGACCGCGCCCGGCGTCTATAGGCGCGTGCTTTTCCCCAACAGCCGGATTGCCCCCAGCAGAATCGATCCAGTCGCGGCTAAGATTCTGCCGGTCTTTCTCTCGCCCGACCGGGGCATCACTGCGAGGGGACAGCCCAACCTGCTGGTGACTCCCAACTTCGATCACGAGCCGTTCAATTCGCACGCCTTCCGGCTCGACCATGTACTAACCGATAAACACACATTTTTGGCCAGCATCACCCGCAACAACCGGCACCAGACCAACGGCGTGGGTCTGGGCCTGAGCGCGTATCAGGCCGCAGGGCACCCGTACGCCTCGAGCTCGTACCTGCACTGGCGCATCAACGCCTCCGGGAGCTTCGCTCTCACCTCGGCTTTTTCGCCTACTCTGGTCTCCACGACGCGCGTCAGTTGGTTCCGGCATGAGTTCGCGATCGACAACTTTGGTTTCAGATATAACGACCCGGCGACGCTCGGTTTTCCGGCGTCGCAGATTGCGCAGTCCCAAACCAAGACCTTCCCTTGCATCACATTCGGAATTATCAGCCTGATCGGCCCTTGCAGGGGCGGCGGCAACGTCCTCAATTTCAGCGACACCTGGTCGGTCGGGAAGAGCTTGACCAGAGTAGTCGGGGCACACAATGTAAAGTTCGGCGGCGATGCCCGGTTGATGCTCAACAATCAGTCGAGCCTTCTCCCCTTCGCCACATTTGGCTTCACAGATTCGTTTACACGGGAGAACCCATTGGTGGCCAGTGCAGCGTCGGGTGACGGATTCGCGTCGTTCCTGCTGGGCTATCCGGGCTCGGTAAGCAGCACCTGGAACAGCTTACCGGCGCAGGGGCAGCGTTACTATGGCTTGTTCTTCCATGACGATTGGCGCGTCACGCGGAAGCTGACCCTGAACCTCGGCCTTCGCTGGGAGTATGAGTCTCCAGTCACCGACCGTTTCGACCGCTTCGTCAGGGGCTTCGACCCCACGACCGTGACGAACCTCGGTTCCCCGACCGGGCCGCGGATCACGGGCGGGCTGCTGTTTGCGGACAGCAACAACCGGCTGCCTCACAAACGCGATCTGAACAACGTTGCACCGCGGCTCGGCTATGCTTATCAGGTCGGCTCGAAACTGGTGCTTCGCGGGGGGTGGGGCGTCACCTATGACCCCACAGCCACCGTCGCCCCCATGACCGGCTTTAGCCTCGCAACCGCGCCGAGCACATCGGTAGGCGGCGCCGGCAGGGAGCCGATCACGACACCAGGCTGCACTGGCAACGCCTGCGGGATGCTCTCGAATCCATTCAACGACGGAATCCTGCTGCCACTTGGCCGTTCCTTGGGGCTGCAAACGAACGTAGGGGCGAGCATCTCCTACGTCTGGCCCGACCGCAGCGTTCCGTACGCTCACACTTTCTCTACGGGCATCCAGTATCAATTGCCGCTCCGTTCGGTTTTGCAGGTCTCTTACGACGGGCGCCGCGGCCGCCAGAGCCCAACGTCGAGGGCCTTGAACACGGTCACCTATGAGCAGTACCTGACTCACGGAGCCAATCTGACCGCGACCGCAACCATGGTGGCGAATCCGTTCGCCGGCCTGCTGCCGGGCACCGCGCTGAACGGCGCGACGATGACGCGTCAGCAATCGCTCCTGCCCTATCCGCAGTTCACCGGAATCACCGAGACCGGCCGCAGCATCGGCACCACCCGGTACGACGCCCTGCTGGTTCAGCTTGAGAAGCGCTTGTCCGCCGGTCTTACGGTTTTGTTCACCGCCACGTTCGCCAAGGGCACAACGTATAGCACTTATCTCAACTCCGGCATGGATGCCATCGGGCAGTTCATTAGGCGGGACGCGGGCGATGAGCCTTACATTATCAATCTGAACGGCACCTACAGCCTCCCGTTCTTCAACAACGCCGGGGGCCTGACCAAGGCGCTGTTGGGCGGCTGGAATGTTGCCGGATTCGGCCAATGGCGTGCGGGTTCGATACTCACTGTCGGCGGCGCGACCTCCAGCGGACTCGATCCCGCCATCCCCAATCCGACGTACCAGCGCTGGTTCAATACCTGCACCTTTAACATGAACACCAACAGGCGTCAGATGTGCGCGAGCGACACCGAACCAGTGGCCTGGATCATCCAGAGGCCGTTTACTCTCCTGACGGCGCCGCAGCCGCAGTGGGGCAGCCTGCGGTCCAGCATGCCACTGCTCGCGGATCTCTCCCTATACAAGACGTTCAAGACCGAGCATATGAGCATTGAGCTGCGAGCCGACGCGTCGAACGCGCTAAACACACCCCGGTTCGGCAATCCGAACCTGAGCGCAACGGCGAGTCTGTTCGGGGTCACCACCTTAACCCAGGCGAACATGCCGCGATCCGTCCAGTTTGGCTTGAGGCTGAGCTTCTAATCGGCAGTTAACGGGCGCCCCATGCCTGAGGGCGGGGCGCCCATGTTGGGCGGCAGTGAGGGATTTTGGGAATCGCCGAGACTAGAACTCGGCACTTAAAGAAAAGTCAGTAGCGGAGGAACTTATGAATCACCCTGTTGGAGTGAATCGCCGGCAGTTCTTGGGGACGGGTGCGGGAGCCAGCTTGGTGCTGGCTTCGCAAGCCGCGGCAGCTCGTTCCGCACTCGCCGCCGAGAGAGAGGCGTGGCCCAAACTGCGCCCGGCCAGAATACACAAGGTCTTTATCGGCCGATTTGGGGCACGCGAGAGCACTAGAACCCCCGGCGTCATGGTCCAATATTTGACCTGGGGCGATGAGGAGATCAGAGAACTGAACAACCACCTCCAAGGCCTCGAGAAGAAGCTCGGGGACGTGACTTTTGTCGGCGGGGAGACCATCCCACCGGCGGACCCGAGCGAGGTGGCTGCCAAGGCTGCCTCCGCGGACGGTTTGCTGGTGATCTGGCTCTCCGGACACGGCGGAGATTACACAACTCTGGACAAGCTCAACTTCGGCGTGGATAAGCCGGCGGTCTCCTTCTTCCAGCCGTTCAGCGGGCACGGGTGGATGTGGCACCAGCAATGGCAGAAGAGGAAGGTCGTGTTGCTCTCCACTACCGACTGGAACGAGCTTGACGAAGCTGTGGGCCTGTTACGAGTACCGGCCTTGATGAAGCAGACGCGGATCATGGCCGTAAATGGCCCGGTTGGCACGAAGGCCGCCTGTTCGCGCGAGGGGGTCAAGCAGAAGTTTGGCGCCGACATGGTGACCGTCCCGAGGGAGCAGCTCGTGGAGCTGGCCAAGTCGATCGACCCCAAAGCCGCGGAAGCCGAAGCGGAGCAGTACTGGATCAAGCCGGCCGAGGCCATCATCGAGCCCACGCGACAAGAGATTATGGATTCGGCCAGGTTTTACCTGGCAACCAAGCAGTTGATGATCAAGGAGAACTTCCGGGCCCTGTGCTACCGGGGCTGCATGGGTGACCCGCGGGGTTGCCTGACCGTCAGCAAGCTCGGCGATCTGGGGCTGGTGGGCGCCTGCGAAGGCTCCATCGATGATACGCTCACCATGCTGCTGTTCGCCTATGCGTTCGGCGAGCCTGGGTTCAGCACCGATCCGGTGGTCGACGAAGCCAAGAATGCAGTGGTGCAGTTCCATTGCACATCGTTTACGCAGAGGCCTAACGGCAGCCGCATGCCGTTTGTCATACGCAGCCAAACGGACAGCGGCGGCGGGGTCGCTCTGCAAGTGCAATGGAAGATAGGGGAGCCGGTCACGATGGCGAAGCTGGTCAACCTGGACACCATGCTGGTGGCGCCCGGCAAGGTCACCGAGACGAGCACCAGCAACCGGGCCTGCCGCACGCAGTTTACGCAGAGCGTCCGCGACGCCCGACACCTGTACCTGAACTGGGGCGGTGGCGCCATCGTGCCAGCCGACTTCGAAGGCGACATCGCGACCTACATCGGCGCGATGCCCATGCTGCATCGGTCGGTGTTCTACGGTGATCACCTGCGGGGCCTCAAGCGCTTGGGGAACCTGATGGACTTCAAGGTGATCGAGGAGGACCTCCCGGCGTAACCGCGCTGCGCGGGCCGGCCGCCGCTGTCCGCAACAGATTGCTGGAAGGACGGCGAACCGAACCGGGAACCAGACGAAAGTGAAGGTACTCACACAGCCCCCGCCGCCGGCGCAGTGACGCTGCTGGATGATACTTGTATTACGCACCGCGCCGGCGGGCTGAAGGCGGCCGAGAAAACAAGAACCTCTTGGGGACCCCGGAGACATGGGGCAAGCCGGAAGCCTGGCGTAGTATAATCGCTGCGTTCAAGAGTCGAGCATCGGGGACAGACGGAACCGTCCCCGCGAGGGGGACGGTTCCGTCTGTCCCCGATGCAGGAGGCAGGATATACATGGCCAAGCGCACCTCAATCGGATCCTGGGCCTACACCATCGGCCCGTACGCCGGCAACCCGGTGGATTTCGACACCGTCTGCACCAAGCTCAAGGAGCTGGGCTTCGACGGCGTCGAGCTGGGAGCTTTCCCGCCGCACCCCAACCCCGGCAACCCCGCCGGCCCGGACGAAAGCTGGGGCGGCGCCCTGCCCGAGAAATCGCAGCGCGAAGAGTTGCGCGCCAAGGTGGAGGCCCTGGGCCTGGGCTTCAGCGGCATCGCCGCCAACCTGTGGGGCGAGAAGCTCATCAATACGGATGACCAGAGCAAGTACCTCGCCGAGTTTCGCAAGAACTCGCAGTTCGCGCGCGACCTGGGCATCCTCACCATCCGCGTCGATACGGTGCAGCCGCCCACCATACTGCGCGAAGTGGACCCGGCCACCGCCATGCGGCGCGTTGTCGAGACCTGGAAGACCTGCTGCGACATCGCCGCCGAAAACGGGCAGTACGTGGCCTGGGAATTCGAGCCGGGCTTCGCCTTCAACAAGGCCAGCGACATCCTGCGCATCCTGGACCGCGTCAATAAGCCCAACTTCGGGCTGCTCTACGACACCTGCCACGGGCAGATGGTGGGCGTGGTGGGCGCACGCCAGGAGGGCGCCAAGGAGGTTTTCCCCAGCCAGGTCGAGTTCATCCGGCAGTTCGAGGGGCGGATCATCCACTTCCACCTGATCGACTCCGACAACACCTGCCACAAGGACGCCGCCGGCAACGACGAAACGTCCACGCATCCGCCCTTCGGCCTGGGCATTGTGGACTTCGACCAGGTCATGCCGGCCCTGGTGCAGGCCGCGCGCCTGCCTCACGACTGGTGGACCATCGACCTGTGCTTCTGGGGCAACGCCTGGGAAGCCACGGCCGGCTGCAAGCAGAAGCTGGACGAACTGATTCAGAAGTACGGCTAGTATCCTGTAACCGAAATGCCGGTACACGCCCACCCGGACCACTCGCTTGCGCTCGTGGCTCGGAATCGGCTTCCGAGCCGCGACCGTCAGGGAGCGGTTTGCCAGTGCATCGATGGTACGGCATCCAGTACCGGAAATCGCAAGCGGAGGATTTCATCATGGCAAAGGAACTGCGCGTCGGGGTGGTCGGCTGCGGCTTCATGGGCCGCGCCCATTCCAACGCTTACCGCAGGCTGAATAACTTCTTCCCGGTCGAGCACCGCGCGGTGCTCAAGGTCATTTGCGACAGTGAGCTCGCCAAGGCCCGGAAGTTCGTCGAGGTGTGGGGCTACGAGCGCGCCGAGAGCGACTGGCGCGAGATGGTGGAGGCGCCCGACATCGACCTGGTCGATATCTGCGTGCCCAACATCGCCCACCGGGACATCGCCCTGGCGGCCGCCGCCAACGGCAAGATGGTGTGCTGCGAGAAGCCCCTGGCCATGAACGTGGCCCAGGCCGAGGAGATGGCGGCGGCGGTCGAGAAGGCCGGCGTGGCCAACATGGTGTGGTTCAACTACCGGCGGGTGCCCTCGATCGCGCTGGCCAAGCAGATTATCGACGAGGGGCGCATCGGCCGTCCCTTCCACTACCGCGCCACCTACTTGCAGGACTGGACCATTTCACCCGATGTCCCCCAGGGCGGCGACGCGCTGTGGCGGCTGGATCTCAGCGTGGCCGGCTCCGGCGTGACCGGCGACCTGCTGGCCCACTCCATCGACACCGCCATGTGGCTGAACGGCCCCATCACGCGGGTGGTGGCCAAGACCGAGACGTTCGTCAAGGAGCGCGTGCACGCGGTCAGCGGAAAGGTGCAGCCGGTGGGCATCGACGACGCTTGCATGTTCCTGGCCGAGTTCTCCAACGGCTCCATGGGCACCTTCGAATCCACCCGCTACGCCCGCGGACGCAAGAACTTCAACACCCTGGAGCTGAACGGCGCCGGCGGCAGCGTCTACTTCGACCTGGAGGAGCCTGAGTACCTGCAATTCTTCGAGTACCAGCAGCTCCAATCCGGCAAGAAGGCCGAGTCGCATCTCACCGGCTGGCGCAAGATCCATACCACCAACTCCGAACATCCCTACATGAAGCACTACTGGGTGCCGGGCACCTGCATCGGCTACGAGCACACCTTCCTGAACGCGCTGGCCGACTTCGTGATGGGGATCGAATCGGGCCAACCCACCCAGCCGGACTTCCGCAACGCGGTCGAGACGCAGAAGGTCTGCGACGCCGTCATCGAGAGCGCGCGCACCGGCCAGTGGGTGGCGACGGGAGTGAAACTGTAATGCCGATCGGGGACAGGCCACGCTGTCCCCCCGTGGACAGCGCAGCCTGTCCCCGATTCCAGTGACAAGGAGACTCAGCTAGTGGCAAGAATCACCCGGCGGCAGGCGCTCACCGGCGCGGCCGCTCCTCTGCTGGTCAAGTCCAGGACCGCCTTCGGCAGCCAGGCCAGCTCCGCCGTGAGCTTCGGCATCATCGGGACCGGCGGCCGCGGCCGCTTCGTCGGCCGGCTGATGACGCAGGATCCGCGCGCGCGGCTGGCCGCCATCTGCGACATACGGCCCGAGCGCATCGACGCCGCGCAGACCGAGATCCCGGGCGCCGACAAGGTGAAGTCCTACCGGGACATGAAGGACCTGCTGGCCCGAGCCGACATCGACGCCGTGCTCATCGCCACCCCGGTCTATCTGCACCCCGAACACTTCGAGATAGCCGCCGCGGCGGGCAAGCACATCTACATCGAGAAGCCCGCCGGCGTGGACGTGGCTGGCGTCAAGCGCCTGCTGCGCGCCGCCGAGCGCCTGGGCCCGTCCAAGACCGTGGGTTTCGGTTTCCAGCAGCGCTTCAGTCCCGAGTACCTGGCCGCCGAAAAGATGATCCGCAGCGGCCAGCTCGGGGAGATGACTCTCATGATCAGCTACTGGATCTGGGGCGGCTCCGCCTTCACGCCGGCGCCAGGTCCCAACGTGCGCCCCACGGATGAGATGGAGCGCATCCGCCAGTGGGGCCGCTGGAAGGACACTTGCGGCGACTTCATCGTCGAGCAGGACTGCCACGGGGTGGACATCCTCAACTGGTTCGCGCTGGCGCATCCGGAGAAGGCCTACGGCGACGGGGGGCGCTACAGGCGGACCGCGGGCGACAACTCGGACCACGTGAATGTCAGCTACATCTACCCGGGCGGACTGCGCGGCTGGCTGCTGGGCACGCAGCTTCCGCCGCGCGCGTACTGGGACGTCAAGGAGCAGTTCTTCGGCACCCAGGGCGTCATCGAGGTGGCGCGCAGCTACTACTCCTGGCAGGAGGCCGGCAAGAACAAGGCCACCCGCGTGGACTCCAAGCGCGAGATCACCGTTGACGCCGTGGAGGCGTTCTTCAAGAGCATCGCGGACAAGAAACCCTTCAGCATGGTGAAGGACGCGGCCGACAGCACGCTGACCTCGATCCTGGGACGCATGGCGGTCGAGCTGCGCCGCGAGGTGAGCTGGGACGAGATGATGCGCGGGGGTTAGGCCCCGCGGAGGAGAACAACGATGGCAAGTGGAAAAGAACTCATTTCACGGCGGCGGCTGCTGAAGACCGCGGCGGGGACCGGCGCGTTGGCCGCCGCGCCCCTGGTTATCCCCGGCTCGGTGCTGGGCAAGAACGGGGCGACGCCGCCCAGCGACCGCATCACTGTGGGCGGCCTGGGGATCGGCAGCCGCGGCTCCTACGTGCTGCGGTTTTTCTTCGAACAACCGGACGTTCAGTTCCTGGCGATTTGCGACGTCCGCAACGACCGGCGCGAATCCATCAAGTCGCAGGCCGACCGGAAGTACGGGAACAACGACTGCGCCATGTACAGCGATCAGTTCGAGCTGTGGGCCCGCCAGGACATCGACGCGGTGCTGATCGCCACCGGTGACCGCTGGCACACCCTGCTGTCGATAGGCTCGGCCCAGTCCGGCAAGGACGTCTTCTGCGAAAAGCCCTGCTCGATGACCAT
>VFZS01000195.1 GCA_016871095.1 Acidobacteriota bacterium | reverse complement strand
CTACTCTCTCGCGGCGCGCGACGATTCACGGCCCTCCGCGGGGCATAGGCCGGCATGAAAACCGGCCGCAGGCCTGGAGTCCCGCCCCACTGGGTTTGGTTGCGGCCATGCCGCGCTGTGATAACATCGGATGAGCCGCCTAATGGTTCAAATCGTTCCCTCAATTCTCTCGGCGGACTTCGCCCGCCTAGCTGATGACATCGCCCGCGTCGAGCATGCCGGCGTCAGCATGCTCCACGTGGACGTGATGGACGGTCATTTTGTGCCCAACATCACGCTGGGACCGCCGGTGCTGAAGTGCATCCGCAAAGCCACCCGGCTGACCTTGGACGTCCACCTGATGCTCATGGACCCGGACCGTTACGCGCCCCTCTTCATCGAGGCCGGCGCCGACCAGGTTTCGGTCCACCAGGAGACCTGCCCCCACCTGGACCGGACCTTGCGCCAGATCCAGGCCGCGGGTGTTCCCGCGGGCGTGGTGCTGAACCCCGCCACGCCCGTTACAATGTTAGAAGATGTACTGGAGGTGGCCGACTTCGTGCTCATCATGAGCGTGAACCCCGGTTTCGGCGGCCAGCGCCTGATCCCGCGGGCGCTGGAGAAGATCCGCTGGCTCAAGGAGCGCCGGGCCCAGTTGGGACTGAACTACGCCATCGAGATCGATGGCGGAGTCAATCACGACAACCTGGCCGACGTGGTGCGCGCCGGGTGCGACTGGGTGGTGACCGGCGCCACGGTCTTCGAAAGCCCGGACCCGGCGGCCACCGTGGCCGGGCTGCAACAGATGGCCCAAGCGGCCGGAAGTTAACGACATGACACGCTACTTCGTGATCCTGGCGGTGGCGGCGGGCCTGCTCACCGCACCCGCCTGCCGGCGCAAGAAATACGAGAACCCCATCACCAAGGACACCCAGCAGCCCGACAAGGTGCTCTTCGACAAGGCCATCGCGGACATCGAGCGGGGCCGCTACGAGATCGCCCGGCTGACCCTGAATACCTTGATGAACACTTACGTGGACAGCGAGTTCATGGCCAAAGCCAAGCTGGCCATCGCCGACACGTGGTTCCGCGAGGGGGGCTCGCACGGCCTGGCCCAGGCCGAGGCCGAATACAAGGATTTCATCCTCTTCTACCCCACGCTCGAGGAGGCCTCCGAGGCGCAGCGCAAGGTCTGCATGATCCATTACCGGCAGATGGAGAAGCCGGACCGGGACGCTCTGCATGCCGTGCGCGCCGAGGAGGAGTGCCGCCAGTTGCTGGTCCAGTTTCCCAACAGCCAGTATCGCGTGGAGGTCGAGCAGCTTCTGCGCAACATCCAGGAGGTCCTGGCCGCGCACGAGTTCGGCGTGGGTGAAATGTACCACAAGAAGGGCAGTTTCGCGGCCGCCGCCAACCGCCTGGACACGCTGACGGACCACTATCCGTTGTTCAGCCGCGCCGACGAGGCCCTGTGGAAGCTGGGCGACTCCTACTCCCGTATGGGTCCGCGCTTCCGCGACCGCGCCGGAGAAGCCTACACGCGAATCGTTCGGGAGTATCCCTTGAGCGCCCTGGTGGATGCGGCCAAGGGGAGGCTCAAAGCCATGGAGATGCCCATCCCCGATCCGGATGAGGTCGCACTGGCGCGTATGCAGTACGAGCTGGAAAACAGCAAGAAGCCCGGCCTGATGCACCACTTCTGGGGCGTATTTCGCAAGAGTCCCGACACCACCATGGCGGCCAAGTCGGGCGCGCCCGCCATGGAGAGCCTGCGGCCCTCCGCTCCGGCTACGGTTCCGGGCGTCCTGCCCGCCGGGGAAGTGAGCGCCGAGGTCACTGCTTCCCCGATCACCGGCCCATCCGCCCTGGACACCCAGCCGGACGCCCGCCAGAGACCACCCAGCGAGGCCAAACCCGAGCCGCAGGAGCCTCCAGCCCCTCCCGCCCGCAAGAACGAGCAGAAGAAGAAAAAGTGAGCCGGGTCCTCATCGCCGATGACAGCCCCCACGCCCAGCGGATGGGTGAGCGGATTCTGGCGGATGAGGGTTTTCAGGTGCTAGCCGCCGCCGACGCGGAAACCGCCCTGCTCCGCCTGAGCGACTCCGATCCGGATGTCATCCTGCTGGACGTTTCCCTGCCGGGCAGGTCCGGCTACGAGT
Organism: Acidobacteriota bacterium; assembly: GCA_016871095.1. Lineage (GTDB taxonomy): Bacteria > Acidobacteriota > Terriglobia > Bryobacterales > Bryobacteraceae > VFZS01. The sequence continues at coordinate 6,708 of VFZS01000195.1, read as the reverse complement.
TCACCGCGTACCTAAAGGGGCAGCCGGAGCACCGTCACCGGCGGGTGGTGCTGCTGGGCAGCCTGCTTGATCCGGTGAGCGAAGAGCAGGCCGCGCGGGCGGGGGCCGATGCCATCCTTCAGAAGCCCTTCGAGGCCTCCGCGTTGCTGGAGACCTTAGGCCCGCTGCTGCACCCCCCCGCGCCGCCGGCCGCCGAAGCGCCAGCCTCGCCGACCGAGCCGGCGGCGGAGCAGAAGCAGGCCCCCGTGTCCGTGCCCGGCCTCCAGACCCCGGATGCCGAGAGCGTTCGGGCGGCGGTGACACTGGCCCTGGATGCCGCCATGCCTGCCCTGATCGACGAGCTGACGCACATGATACTGCTGGCTCTCCGGCAGAGGGGGGGCCTGGAAACCGCGGGCGGCGGTCAGGGGTGACGCAACTCGCGCTCTACCTTGCGGGTAGCACGCTCACTGATCAGCTCGGCCACCTTGCCGAGCAGCTCCGGCAGGTCTTCCGGTTCGATGAGGACGGTCCTGCCGGGCTTGCCGGCGGCGGCCCGCCCCTTCGAGTCGCGGTAGCTGGTCACCAGCGCGGTGGCGGGCTTGTACTCCATCATCCGGGCGTGGGCCAGTACTTTCAGGCCCGCCTGTGGCGATTCCATGGCCAAGTCGCTCAGAACCAGCTCGTACTCCGACTTCTCCAGCTTGCCCACCGCCTCGGCTGCGGAGGCTGCCGCGTCCACACGGTACCCGCCAGCTTCCAGGACTGTCTGGAGGGTCAGGCGGGACGTCAGGTCGGAATCCACCAGCAGGACACGGGCCACCCTGAGCCCGGGACGAGCTACCTGGCGAGCCTTCGTCATCTCGTTCCGGAATACCTTTCTACTCCAACAGTCTAACCCAGGCCCTGGAAAAAAGCACGAAGAAAACGCGGCCTGGGACAGTAGCGGGGATCTTGCGCCCGGGCTCTACTAGTGTAGTACTGTGAAACCCTTATGGGACAGCCACTTCCGCCGCTGCCGTGCCCGCACCGAGCCATTTCTGCCGATATGGCGAATGAGGGGCGAAGGCACCCGGAGTGCCCGTCATGTCTGCGCTCTCCATCGCCAGTTCTGAAGCCTCGGCCGAGGTCCGGACCACCACCGTGGCGGGCGAGCTTCAGCGTTACGAGGTGAACCCGATCCAGGCCAGCCGCACGCTCTACGAGTTGCTCCAGCACGACCCCGTGGCCTTCGGCGTCGTGGCGTTGCGCCTGCTTAGGGAGCCCTGTCCGGGACAAAGCTACCGGCGGTTGCTGGAACTGGTTCTGGACCACCACATCCTGCTGGATGCCCTCTCCGACCGCGAGCAGTGGCCGGTGGAGGAGGCGGTCAGGCTGCTCCAGGCCGCCAGCCGGGTGGACAGCCTGGTGGACGCCAAGCTCCTGCGCGACTTGCTGACGCGGATCAAGGACAAGGACAGAGATGATCCCCGCGACCACACCATGGTCAAAGAAGTCCTGGCGGTCTTCGACGCCGCGGGGATGGGCGCCCGGCTCAGCACCATGCTGGTGCAACTGCTCCGCGGCTCTGATGCTCAGGTAAGGTCCAAGGTCGCTTTGCTGTTTGGGCGGGGGAATTGCAGAGTCGACTGGGCCGCTGCCGACGCAGACCCCAGAGTGCGCGCCAACGCCGTCGAGGCGCTATGGGGCGTGGATCTCCCAGCCAATCGGAAGCTCCTCTGGAAGTCCGTCTACGACCCCAGTAATCGCGTGGCGGGCAACGCCATCCTGGGGCTGCTAAGGCTCAATGACCGGAGCGTGGCGGTCAATCTCCGGAAGATGGCGGCGCATCCGTCGCCCGAGCACCGGGCTACCGCCGCCTGGGTTATCGGCAAGTCTGGCCATCCGGAGTTCCTGCCGTTGCTGCGCGGCATGCGAGAGGATCCCGACGCGAACGTCCGGCGCAACGTAGAGCGCTCCCTGGCGCTGCTGGGGCAGCAGCCCGAGCCGTTGGCCAACCGGGCGGAAGAGGCTGCTGCCCTGGAGCTCCCGGCCGAGCCGCCCCCGTCCGAACTGCCCCTGGCCGAGCCGCCCCTGGCCGAACCGCCACCGGCCGAAATGCCGGAGACTCAAGCGCCGCGAGACGCCGGCGGCGGCCGATACGTGCGAACGCGGGGCATCGTCTTCGACCGCCGCTGACTCAGAGGTCCACCCCGCCGCGGCGCGCCAGCATCCGGCGGTAGGCGGCAGCCAGCGTGTCGCGAGCCTCGGGATTCAGCGGGGGCGGACCCTCTTCGCCCTCGCAGCCGTGGCACAGCTCGATGCTCTTCCTGAGGCTGTAGAGAAACTCGATGCAGGGGGGGCAATCGGCCAGATGCGCCTCGAGCTCCTGGCAGGTGACGGCGGGTAATTCCGCGTCCAGGTACTCCGACAGCCGCGCGAAGATCTCCAGGCAGTCGCCGTGGGGCTCGCTATGCGGGTGGGACATGGGCTAATTCCTCCGGCCTCGCAAGTACTCGTCCAGTTTCTGCCGGACCGCCAGGCGCGCCCGGTGCAGCCGGGTCTTGACCACTTCCGCGTTGGTGTCGAGAATCTCGGCGGTCTCGGCGGTGTTCAACTCCTCGACGTCCCGCAGCAGGATCACCGCCCGGTAGATCTCGGGCAGCTCGGCGATGGCCTGCTGGATTACCCCGCGCAGCTCCCCGCGCAGCGCCTGATCCTCGGGCAAGGCCGACCAGTCGGCGATCTCCAGGCGGCGCGGCGTCCCGCCCGGCTGCGAGGCCGGCAGGAACTCCTCCAGCGACAACTCCTGCGCCGGAGCGAATACGCTCTTGCGCCGCTTCATCAGGCACGCGTTGCGCGCGATGCGGAACAGCCAGGGCCGCACCCGCTCCGGATCGCGCAACTGATCGAAGTTCTGGAAGGCCTTCAGCAGGGCTTCCTGGGCCACTTCCTCGGCGTCTTCCCGCTGTCCGCACATTTGCAGGCTGTAGTTGAAGATCTTCTTGCGGAAGACCTCGACGAAGCGGTCGAATACCTGCATCTCGCCGGCCATCAGGCGCCGGGCCAGCTCGGCCTCGTGTGCAGCATCCACCAAGGTGATTGTAGCTGGAATCCCGGAGCATCGGCGCCGCCACCCTCGAGGATGCGGAATCGGAACCGCAAGTGACATTGGCGGCCGGCTGTCACTCCGGCCGGCGGGCTGCATCTTGCACCTTGAAACTCGCGGAGATTCCATGCGGAAACAACTCGTCCTGCTCCTGTGGAGCGCCGCGGCCTGGGCCCAGCAACCGCTGTCGCTGCCCGAGGCGGTGAAGCTGGCCTTGAGCCGGCACCCCGCCATGGCGGCCAGCCAGAGCGGCGTCGCGGCGGCCGAGACGCGCATCACGGCCGCGCGCGGCGGCTACCTGCCCAAGCTGAACTACGCCGAGTCCTACCTGCGCAGCAACAACCCGGTGGTGGTTTTCAGCTCGCTGTTGACCCAGCGCCAGTTCACCGAGAAGAACTTCGAGATCGCCACGCTTAACCGTCCGGACTTCGTGAATAGCTTCCAGTCGCAGGTCACCGCCGACCAGGTGCTATACGACGGGGGACAGACCAAGCAGGCGGTGAAGGCGGCTGAGTTGGGCCGCAGCCTGGCCGGCGAGGACCGGCGGCGCACCGAGATGGAGGTGATCGCTTCCGTGGTGCGCAACTATCACGGCGTGCTGCTGGCCCAGGAAGCCTTGCATGTGGCCGGCGAGGCGGTTCGCTCGGCGGAGGCCGACGCGGCGCGCGCGGAGGCGGTCCGGGCCGCGGGAATGTCCACCGACGCCGACGTGCTCTCCATCCGGGTGCACCTCGCCGCCATGCGCGAGCAGCAGATCCGGCGGCGCGCCGACCTGGACGTAGCCATGGCGGCGCTGAACGAAGCCCTGGGCCTGCCGTTGACCGAGCGGCACCACCTGACCACCCCGCTGACTCCCGCCCGGCCCGATCAACTTCCTCTGGAGGCCTACGAGAAACAGAGCCTGGAACAGCGGCCCGAAGTGCGCCAGGCTCGCCTGGCCGCGTATCTGGCTGAGTCACAGGCCGCCGCCTCCCGGGCGGCGCTGCGTCCCCAGGTGGTCGCTCACGCCGGATTCGAAGCCGACCGGCAGCGCTTCATCACCCGCGGCGGCGCCAACTGGCTGGCCAGCCTCTCACTGCGTTGGAACCTGTTCAACGGTTTCCAGGACCGCTCGCGCATTCGCGAAGCGGCGGAGATGGTCAATCGGGCGCGCGCGCAGCAGCAACAGGCTGGCGCCCAGATCAGCCTCCAGGTGCGGCGCGCCTATGCCGATTTCCGCGCTGCTCAGGAGCGCATCGGCGTGGCGCAGGCGGCCGTCGCCATGGCCGAGGAAAGCCTGCGCATCACCACGAACCGCTATGAAAACGGTCTGAGCAGCGTCACGGATCTGCTGCGCACGGAGACGGCGCTGCTGGAGGCCAGGAATCGACGGCTGGCGGCAGTTTATGACCAGCGCCTGGCGGCCATCGGACTGGAACTGGCCGCCGGCATACTCACGCCGCAGTCCGCGGTCCTCAACTAGGGAGCAGCACTCATGCATGCGAAATACGTCGTATTGATTCCGGCGGCCGCCCTCCTGGCCGGCTGTGGCTCATCCCACCCGCCCGCTCGCGAGACGGCGGAGAGCGCCCGTCCCGTGGCCGTCCAGGCGTTCGCTGTGACGCCGCTGGAGATCCCCTCCGTGTATGAGGCGGTGGGCACCGTTCGCGCTCGCACCGCGGCGATCATCTCGGCCAGGGTGATGGGTTACGTGCGTGAGGTGAAGGCTGCCCCGGGTGACCGCGTGCGCCAGGGCCAGTTGCTGGTGGAGTTGGACGCCCGCGACCTCGAGGCCGGCTACCGCCAGTCCGACGCCGCGCTGGCCGAAGCACGCAGCGCCATCCCGGAGGCGGACAACGCCGTCTCCGCGGCGCGCGCGCAGCTCGAGCTGGCGCAGGCCACCTTCCGGCGGATGAAGGGCCTCTTCGACCAGAAGTCGATCTCCAACCAGGAGTTCGACGAGGCCGCGGCGCGGCTGACGGTGGCCCAGGCCGCTCACGAGATGGCGCAGGCCCGGCGCGCGCAGCTCGCCGCGAAGATCGCCCAGGCGCAGGCGGCCCGGCGGGCCGCCGAGGTGATGCGGGGCTATGCGCAGATCACCGCCCCCTTCGACGGCGTGGTCATCGCGAAAACCGTCGAGGCGGGCAATCTGGCCGCGCCCGGCGCGCCGCTGCTGACTATCGAGCGCCAGGGAGACTACCGCCTGGAGGCTTCGGTCGAGGAATCGCGCCTGGCCCAAATCCGCACCGGGCAGAGCGCCGAGGTGATCCTGGATGCGCTCGAGCGCACACTGAGCGGCCGCGTGGCCGAGATCGTGCCCGCGGTGGACGCCGCCGCGCGGGCTTTCACCGTGAAAATCGACTTGCCTGCCCTGCCCCAGTTGCGCTCCGGATTGTTCGGCCGTGCTCGTTTTCGGCTTGGCGGCCGGCAGGCGATAACCGTGCCCGCGGGCGCCGTCACCGAGCGCGGGCAGTTGTTCTCCGTGCTGGTGGTTGAGGACGGGCGCGCCCGCACCCGCCTTGTTACCGCGGGCCAGCGGATGGGAGAGCGTCTCGAAGTGCTCTCCGGGCTGAACGCCGGTGATCGCGTGATTCACCCCGCGCCTCCCGGCCTGACCGACGGCGCTCGCGTGGAGGTGCGCCCGTGAACGGCTCAGCTCCACTGGGGATGGCGGGGAAGTTCGCCCGCGCCTTCATCGACTCCAAGCTCACGCCGCTGGTGATCGCCGCCGCGCTGGCGCTCGGCGCCTTCGCCGTCTGGAAGCTGCCGCGCGAGGAAGAGCCGCAGATCAAGGTCCCCATGCTGGACGTGTTCGTGGCCATGCCCGGAGCTTCCGCCCGCGAAGTGGAAGAGCGCGTCACCAGGCCCATGGAGAAGCTGCTGTGGGAGATCCCCGGCGTCGAGTACATCTACTCGACCTCCAGCCCCGGCGGAGCGCTGGCCATCGTGCGCTTCAAGGTGGGCGAGGACGAGGAAGACTCCATCGTCAAGCTCAACCAGAAGATGTACGCCAACTTCGACCTGATCCCGCCGGGCGCCACCCAGCCGCTGGTCAAACCGCGCTCCATCGACGACGTGCCCATCCTGGCCCTCACCCTGCACAGCCGCCGCTATGGTCCTTACGAGCTGCGGCGCGTGGCCGCCCAGGTCCATGACGCCATTAAGCAGGTCAACGACGTCTCGGCGGTGAGCATCATCGGCGGGCAGCGCCGCCAGATCCGCGTGACCCTGGACGAAAGTCGGCTGGCGGCCTACTCGCTGTCCCCGCTTCAGGTCCTCGGCGCGCTGGGGGCCTCGAACCGCCGCCTGCCCGCCGGCCGCTTCGCCAGCGCCAACCGCGAGTTCGTCGTCGAGACCGGCGAGTTTCTGCGCTCGGCCGAGGACGTGCGCGGCGTGGTGGCGGGCGTCGCGCGCGGCAAGCCGGTGTACGTACGTGACGTGGCCGAGATCCACGACGGCGGCGAGGAGCCTGCCGAGTACGTTCACTTCGCCTCGGGCGGCTCCTTCGAGCCGGCCGTGACGCTGGCCATCTCCAAGCGCAAGGGCGCCAACGCCATCGAGGTCGCCGAGAACCTGCTCCGCCGCGTGGAGTCTCTCAAGGGCGGCGTGATTCCCTCGGACGTGCACCTGGAGGTCACCCGGCACTACGGCGAGACGGCGCG
>VFZS01000194.1 GCA_016871095.1 Acidobacteriota bacterium | reverse complement strand
GGCATGTTGGCCTCCTGAAAGGGAATGCGGCCGTGGGCGAACGGCCGTCTTCCAGTGTTCCTCAGGAACCTCGCGCCCCGCCACCCGCACCCGTAAAATACCGCGCAGCGGTTTAGTTCACTAATCAACCACTCGACCTAGAAAAGTGGGGCGGTCTCTCAGGCTGCGGCGGGCTTGAGCCCGGCTTCCCGCGCGGACTCAGAGTCCGCCCCGCACCGTGACCCGGTACTTCAGTGTCAACGGCTGGCCGGGTTGGAGGGTGAGCGGCTCCAGGCCCGGGTAGTTGACGCCCAGGAAGCCGTAGTAGCGCAGGCACCAGCCGTTGGGGTAGCCCGGATGCGAGGGGTCGATGGTCACGCGCGCCCCGGCGCGGCCGCTTGCGAAGTCGCCTTCCAGTTCCGCCCAGGGATGCGGGACCATGTTGGTGTCCCCCTTCTCCTGCCCCGCGTCCGTGCGGACCACGGTGTCTTGCCGCGGGGCGAAGCGGAAGGACAGTCCTCCATAGCCCTTCTTCTGGACCGGCTCTCCGACAAGTTCGAGGGGCCGATCGAGCGCCTCAAATACGAGGGTGAGATCCAGATTGCGGCGGCCCGCCTCGATCGGCCAGGCCACCACCTCGGCCGTCTCCTTGAGCACCCGCCGCTCGCCCACATACCAGCCGTTCTCGACCCCCAGGCGCGCCCGGCGGGCATCGGCTTCGCGCGCCGTCCAGCGCACGAACTGGTTGCGGATGCCGCGCAGTGTCCACAGGTCGTACCCGGCGCCCTCGATGCGGACGATGGGCCACATCCAGGAGATTCCACGGTGATGGTAGTGATCGGCGGGGAAATCGTCCGTGATCACGGTTCCGTCGGGAGCGTACACGGGATGCAGGTAGCAGCAGCGGGCACGGTCGGCGGGCGCTCCTTCGCCACGCATCAGGCCGTAGTTGTAAACGAAGACCGGCTTGCCGCCCTCGGTGAGCTCCAGCGAGCGGCCCTCAACCTCCCGGAACGCAAACCGGCCCTGCGCACACAAGGCCGCCGCCAGAACGACACCCATGAGCACTGCTCTCATGTTCGCTGCCCCCGCAAACGCTCTTCGTCCACCTCGACCCCCAGGCCCGGACCGGCCGGAAAGTCGACCTCCCCGTTGCGCACCGCCAGGGGTTTCTTCAGAAAGCTGCCCGTCAGGAACTGGGGGGCATTCAGCGCCGCGGGGAACTTCAGCCCGTAGGCGCAGTAGAGCTGGACCGCCGCGGCCAGAGCCACGTCCGGATCGGTCAGTCCGCTGCCCAGGAACATCAGCCCCGCCTCTTGCACGATTTCGATCTGGCGGCGGGCATCCCACAGCCCAGCGGTGCGCGCCGGTTTCATGGCCAGGCCGTCCAGCAGGCCCAGGCGGATGAACTCCACCAGCTCGACCGAAGAGACCACGCCTTCATCCATGATGATGGGCAGCGCGCCTTGCTTGCGCAGCTCGCGGTAGCCGGTGAGACGGTTGGCGGGCAGCGGCTGCTCGAGCACGTTTACGCCGGCGTCGGCCAGCTTGGGGGCCACGGACAGAGCGGTGGCCAGATCGTAGCCGCCATTGGCGTCGGCCCACAGGAAGCAGTCCGGCGCCAGGCGGCGCACGCGGCGGCAGAGCTCCAGGTCATGCTTGGGATCCGGGGCCACCTTGGTGTTGAAGTTGCGATAGCCGCGGCGGCGGCCCTCCTCGACCAGCCGGTCGGTCTCCTCGAGCGAGGCCGGGTTCACGGTCCAGCTCAAAGTGATGCGCTCGAGCGGCCGGCGGCCCCAGCGCTCGGCCACGCTGTGCTGGCGCAGGCGGGCGGTGAGATCGTGCAGGGCCAGATCCACGCCCGCCTTGGCGATGGGCATGCCGGTCGAGAAGGACGGCGAGATGGCGCGGTTCATGGCGGCGTGCGCACCGGCGATGTCAAACGGGTCCCGGCCCGCCAGCACGGGGGCCAGGTACTTGTCGATGGTGGTGACGACGGATTCGAGCGTCTCGTAGCTCCAGGTCGGAACCGGAACGCTCTGTCCCCAGCCATGCGAGCCGTCTTCGGCGGTGAGCTTGACGAACACCGCGGGCCGGCCGCCCTGGGTGAGGAACTTGAAGTGCGCCGCCACCGGGTAGCTGACCGGAAAGACCTCCACGCGGCGTATGCGTGGAGCAGCCGGCAGGGCCGCCGCGGCCATGCCGAGCCATTCACGCCTGGTCGAGTGCTTGCTCATCGCAGGTCTGCCAGAGTTGTACGGTAGTGCTACATTGAATTAGAACACGACTGGGAAAGGGAGAGCGACAGATGAGAGCCCTGCTCTGGATCGTGCCGTTGTGGTTGGGTTGGGCGCCGATCGGCAGCGCCCAGGATACCGCCGGAGAGGCGCGGCGGCTGGAACGGGCCGGCGACCCGCTGGCCGCGCGGCTTCTGTTGCAGCGCGCCGCCCGCAACTCCCCGGAGAGCATCGAGGCGCAGACCGCCTACGCCGAATTCCTGGACCGCTACGGCGACCCGGAGACCCGCCCGGCCTACGAGAAGCTGCTGGCCCTGCTGAAGGGCCCGTCCGAGGGTGAAGCGCGCGCTCGCACGGCCCTCCGGCTGGCGACCCTGGCACTGATCGAAGGCGACCGCGCCGCAGCGGGCCGGCACCTGGCGGAATGCCGCCTCACTGGCGGAGCGCTGTGCCCGGCGGCATTGCCAGCTCCGCCCGCCGCCCCTTTGGAGCAGCCGCAGTTCATCCAGATCCCCGGGCCACTCAGCTCCTTCCTGCGCATGGCCGCGGTTTCACAGGACGTCAGCCCCGCGGACCTGCTGCCCGCGCTGGCCCGCAACGTGGTCACCAACGGCTACCACGCATCCACCGGCGGCGAAGCGCTCGAGCCGACCGAGTACATGAAGCTGCTTACCCGCTATCTGTCGCAGGCGCGCGAGCTGACCCGGCTGGCCGGCCGCGAGCAGGTAGTCAAAGTGGAGGCGTGTGAGTCGCCGCAGACGGGCGAACTGCTGCGCGTGCTCGGCTACCGCATGCGCGGCAGTTGCGGCAGCGAACTGGTGCTGGAGACGGTGAACGCCACGCGCGCCTTTCTCACCATCGACTCCGGTTTCCCGCTGGCGGATCTGGAGCAGGCGCTGCGCACCAGCCGGCCCTTCACTCACGATTACCAGCCGGTCCGCGTGCCGGTCCTCTACGGCCCCGACTACTGGCTGACGGCCAGGGAGAAACAGGCCGCCGAGTTCATCGATGTGTTTCTGGGCGATCCCCTGCTGGGCCGCTTCTACCTGGGCATGTCCAAACTGGACCGCGAGACCGCCGATGAGCTGAAGCAAGCCGTTACGGCCCAGCGCCTGAAGGCTTTCGCCCACGTGCTGGACTTCTACGGCGGCATGTTCGCCATCCGCGGAGGCAAGGTGTCGGCGCCCGGCGGAGCGCGTTCGGCGGCCATGTGGAGCGACCTGGTAGGCGTCTCCCCGGACCAGGGCGCTGCCTTCTTCGAACGTCTGATCGCCCGGGACGACGGCTGGATGGCCAGCTTCTACGACGCTCTGGCCCGCATCGAAGGCCCGGTCAAGGACTACCTCACCGAGCCGGCACGCATGAAGCGCTTCTACATGGCGGTGCGCGGCCGGGTCACCAGCCCGGGCCCGGCCCGCCCGGTCTTCCGCGCCAACAGCGACATGATGTTGCTGACCACCCGCCTGCGGCTGGAGGGGGACGGCCGCCCGCACATTCCCGGCGGCGTCGAGGTGTGGAAGAACCTCTTCATCCGGCACCCTCACGGCCGCTACGATGGCCGCCTCACCCGGCTGGCCACCACCTGGAAGGAACCGGACGACGTGCTGGAGGCGCTCTTCGCCCTGTGCCGCAAGGCCGTCGAGAACGAGCCGCTGAAGATGTTCATGGCCCTGAGCGACCTGAACCGCAACCGGCCGCAGCCGCTGGAAGCCGCCACCGTGGACCGGCTGGCGCGCGACTACCGCCAGTTCAGCGCGCAGTACCCCATCTTCGCCGAGGCGCCGCTCGTGCGCGACCAGACCCTCTTGCAGTACCTGGACGCGGCGCAGTCGATTAACCGCATGGGCGACCTGAGGCTGCGCTCGGACACCGCCGGGATGATGCAAGCCCTGACCGGCCTATGGCAGATTTTCTCCCGCCAGGGGTCCATTCGCCCGGAGGATGCCGATCCGGCCCTGTCCGGCATTCTGGCCGAGTTCTCCAGCGTGCGCAACCACCGCGGGCTGTTCGACGGCGGCCGCACCGGAGTACGGCTGCTGATCAAGGCCACCCGCTCGGCGGAGAACGCGCCGCCGCAGGACCGGCTGATCGATTTGCTGGCCGGGGGCGACCGTCCCGGCCCCTCCGAGTGGCGCAACCGGCTCATCGAGGAGATGATTCGGATCTTCGAGGCGCAGCGGCTGCTCTCGCTGAACCTGCTCTTCGAGCTGTCCGATCACCTGGAAAGCCTGGCCCGCGGCGAGCGGCTGAACACCGCCCTGGTCAACCGTCTGGCCGCGCGCATGGGCGAGATACAGTTGCCGCGCACCAGCCTGACCGGGCCGGAGAAGAACGCCTTCGCCTTCGGTTACTGGACGGAGCGGCACCTGGAAGCCCAGCGCAGGCTCAACCTGCGCGCCTCGATTGATCGCGCCGCCAACGACGCGGAGCGCCTGGGCGAGGTGCGCGGCCAACTGGCGCCCTTCTTGCGCGATGCGCTGGTGGGACTCAACTACGTTCACTACGCCCCGCCGGGCGCCCAGCTCTTGCTGACCAACCCCTTGTTCGTGCGCAGCCACGACTTCCTGGGCATGCAGGGCAACACCCAGACGTGGCGCATGACCGAGGTCCTGGGCACCGGCTGGCCTTCCAGCGGCGGAGGCCGACTGATAGGCTCGCTGGCCGGCCTGCCCTACGCGCTGGCGGAGGCCGAGCAGAACTTCATGGTCCCCACCCGCGAGCAAGCCCTCATCTGGGGCGACCTGGTGCCGCAGATGATCCTGAGCGCCAAAATCCCGCGCTGGTGGAGTGTAACCCCCGCGCAGCTTCACTGGGTGGGCCTGCACATGCGCTACGCCGAAACCTTGCTGGCGCAGGGCGCCCTGGAGGCGCGCCGCCGCCAGGAAGTGACCGAGATCCTGGAGCGGCAATCGGCCCCCGCGCGGGCCTGGCAGGTGGCCCGCCTGCTTGAGCACGGCGAGGTGCACACGGCCCTGGAGAGAACCACTCCGGCGGAGATGTTCGCGCTGGCCGCGGAGACCTTGCGCCGCGAGCGGACCGCTGGCGGACCCCTGGCCGCCGAGATCCGCCGGCTCGAACAGGAGTTCCCCGAGCAGGTCAGTCACGCCGCCATTTCACGGACCTTTGGCACGCCCAAGCCCACTCTCACCAACTCCTACCGGCCAGAGCTGCTCCTGCTGAGGACCTTCCCCACCCTGATGGGGTATTCCAGCCGCATAATGGCCGAGAGCTGGGAATCGCCGCTGTTATACTGGGCCGCGCTGGCCGACGCCGTGCACGTGCCGCCCGCCCAGCTCAACGTGCTGATCCCCGAGCTGACCCAGAAGACCATGGAACGTATCTTCGCCACCCACCTGGAAGACTGGCCCGCCCTGCTGCGCTCGCTGCGGCTGGTGGGCGAGGACTTCCGGCTCAAGCAGCGGGTGCAGATGGAAGCCGAGCAGAAGGCGGCCCTGTAGAAGGGGAGAGGAGGGCATCGTGAGGATGACTGCCAAGACCGCTACGGTGGGAACGGCGGCGCTGCTGGCGGCCGCCGGACTCGTGGCTCAGGAGGAGAAGCGGCCCGTCTTCCGGGTGAAGGTGGACATGGTGGTGCTCACCTTCACCGTGACCGACAGCAAGGGGCGCTACGTCACCGGGCTGAAGCCGAGCGATTTCCGCATCCTGGAGGACGGCATCACGCAGCGGGTGGCCACCTTCGCCGAGGGCAGCAAGCCCCCGCTCCAGGTGCTCGAGGACGGCTCCACGCGTCCCCTGGTATCCACGGGCAAGCCCTCCGAAGCCGCCCCCGGGCAGCCGCCGGTGGACGCGCTGGTCGGCACCAACGTGTTCGTTCTGTTTGACACCAGCAACTACATGTACCGGGGGTTCGTGTACGCCTCCGACGCCATCGCCGATTTCGTGCGCGGTCTGGACCGCGCTGACTCGGTGGCGGTGTACACCTTCAGCCGCAACCTCTCCAAGGCGTCCCCGCTTTCGCAGGACCGCCACGAGGTCATCAGCGGCCTGCGCAAGGCCGTGGCCGGCGACGACGCGGCCCTCTACAACACTCTGCTGCTGACCTTGCGCGACGCCGCCAAGGTGCCCGGACGCAAAGTGGTCATCGTGTTCTCCAACGGCCCCGACAACGCCAGCGTGGTGGCCCCCGACGATGTTCGCGCGGTGGCCGAGGACGAGGGCATCCCCATTTACGTCATCTCCACCAGCGACGTGAACCGGGACCCCATCTCCAGCGCCGTGTTCCGGCGCATCACCGGGCGCACCGGCGGCCGCGCTTACTGGGCCAAGACCTGGCAGAAGCAGGTCGAGGCGTTCGAATCCATCCGCGAGGACCTGGGCAACTCCTACACCATCACCTACTACCCGGCGCCCAACCCCAACGAGGGTTTCCGCAAGATCGGGGTGGAGATCGTCACCGACCCAGGCAAGCGCTACCGCATCCGCGCCCGGCCGGGCTACCGGCCGCGAGGAGGGTTCTGAGGGCTTAGGGCCCGCCGGAGAAGTCTCGCAGCGTGGTCAGCAGGGCGTCGGCCAATTCACCTTGGCGGGCGAGCTAATCAAGCCGCCGGTAGACGTTCCATCTGGATTGCGCGGCTCGCTCACCCAAGCCCACCACGGCCACGACGTGCGCCTCTGGGTATAGCTTGAAGACCACTCGGTACTGGCGCCAGTGGAAGCTGCGAAACTGCTCCAGCGGAGGCCTCAACTCGGTCGAGCGCCCCACGGGGTCGCTCGCGAGCCCCTTGACCAAGGCTTTCCGGAGCGAGTTCCGCGTGCCTCTGGGCAGCGCTCTGACGTCTCGAGCCGCTTCGTCCGTGAAGCAGATAGCGAACACTTAGTTCGCTCCGAAGACCTCATCCAGGGCGCGCAGTCTGCCTTGAGCCAGGTCCGCATCAAGGGTCCGGGAGGCCTGCAGCACCCGGTCCAGCAGTCTGCGGTCCTCGAGGACTTCCAGGGTCTCCAGCGCGGCCCTCAAACTGCTCGTAAGCTGTTCGAGGTACGGACCGTCCACGACGTACTTCACCTCGCCGCCCGGGCGTGCGTCGGTGACCGCTAGGACGGTGCTCCCCTTGGCCCGCCGGAAGGCAGCGCTTTGCCGGCGCCGCAGTTCCGAGCGGCTGACTTCGATCTTAGAAGGGCGCACCAGCGCGCGTGGTGACATGACGGATCTCCAGATGAGTCGCCACCTCCCATCGTACACCTTCCGCCCGGCCCGGCTACCGCCCGCGCGGGCGGATTCTGAGGGCCTAGGGCCACTTGGTGCAGCGGTGGTCCTTCCGGACCGCCCGACGCGTCGCGTCAGCGGCCGCACGAGCCAGGCTCAGGGCTGAGTAAGGGCCGAGCCATTGTCCGTTCTTGTTGCCATGAATGTTCTTGTGGCAGCCGTGACCGTCATTGCACTGGCCGCAGTCTCCCCGATGGACCACCGCCTTGTCCTCGGCCGTCCAGTTCTCGTAGACCCAGTAGCTCACACACGTGCCTCGTGCTGGGGCTCCTCCGCGCACATCGCCAGAGGAGCATCGAAGTCGGCGGGGACCACGAAGTCGCCCTTGGCCGTGCCCAGAACTCGCTTGGCCGCCGCCTTCTCCACCGGCACCAGCCGCGCCACGGGCTTGCCCGCCTTGGCGATCACAATCTCTTCACCGAGCGCGACCCGCTCCAGGAGCTTGGACAGGTGGGTCTTCGCTTGGTGAACGTTAACGTTCATGCCCCCATGATAGACTGAGGCTTGGACTAAGTCCAAATCCGTGTGCTACTGCCCCCGGACCACCTGCGGCTCTGCGACGGTCCGCCCCGCGGCCGCGGTGGTATCATATAACACCGTCCAACTGGATGATGAGGACTACCACGCGGTGGTCAGGCTCAACTGGCTGGGCGGCAAGAAGACCTGGCTGCTGACGGCCTTCGAGAAGAAGAGACCGTCGCCAGCCGGGAGGAGGATGGACATTCCCGGCACCCGCGGAGGGCGGCTGGATGACACAGCTCCCCAGCCGAGCGGCGGCGTTACCAGTGTGACGCAGAACCCGCGAGGCGTCAAGGGACCTGAAGAGGAGCCGCTGCTGATGCGGGCGGCGGGGAAGCGGGCGGTGCGGGTGCTGGGGGCGCCGGAGACGGCGGGCGCGCTGCGCGAGGCGGCGCAGACCATCCGCGACTTCAAGGACGACCCGGATGGGGGAGGTGGCTGCGATGAGTCAAGTGTGGCGTCTATCCGCCATGATGGCGGCGTTAGCCATGGGGCTTCTGTCGCAGCAGGCCGGCAAGCCCAATTTCAGCGGTTCCTGGCGGTTGGACCCGCTGAGAACCCGTTTCGGCAACGTCCCTCAGCCGAAGAGCCTGGTGATCCAGATCGAACACCAGGAACCCAAGATCCGGATTGTGACCATCACCACCACCGCGAGCGGTGAAGCCAGGGAAATGCTCGAGTTGGTGACCGACGGCAAACCGCGCACCCTCACCATCGAAGGGCACCCCTGCACGGCCACCGCGCGCTGGGACTGGTGGAGCGGCACGCGGCTTACCGTGGAAGCCCAGCGCGAGGGGCCGCAAGGCCGGCTCTTCCATAGCCGCCGCTTTACGCTCAGCCCCAAGGGCGCCTACCTGACCACCATTCTCACCGTGAAGGACAAGTCGGGCGAGAAGA
>VFZS01000193.1 GCA_016871095.1 Acidobacteriota bacterium | reverse complement strand
CGACTCCGCCGGCACCCGGTGATCCAGGATGATCACGATGCGCTCGGCGTCCCAGACGCGCGCCACGCCCACATCCAGAAAACTCTTGCGGACCAGGTCCGCGTTCTCGTGCGACATGGCCAGGTCGATGGCGGCCACCACGATCTGGTCCGGCGCGACCGTCTCCCGCCCGGCAGCCCGGGCCAGGATCTTCTCGGCTAATGTCATGCCCATGGCGAACTCACCCCCGTGCCGCGTACTTTTCCTCCAGCGTGGCTCGCGGCAGATACTCATTCTCCAGCCGCCGGTACTCCGCTAGACCCACGAACTCGGTGTAGTCGGCGAAATCGCTCACCCATTGCGTCTGCCCGGCCAGAATGCCGGTGGGTGAAGCCCGCAGCGCCTCGAAGAACTCCTTGAGCGCCCGGTGCGCCACCAGGATCGAGGCCACCGGGATGCTCACCCGCGCCACGCCCAGGCGCGCCAGCTCGGGGATGGGGATCAGCTCCGTCTTCACCCCGGTGACCGCGTCCATCAGGTTGACCGACAGCAGCCCGCGCACTTCGCGCACGGCCCGCTCGATGTCGGCGCGCGTGCGTATGCCGTCGATGAAGGCCATGTCCGCCCCGGCTTCCAGGTACAGGTTCGAGCGGCGGATGGCTTCTTCGAGGCCATACACGGCACAAGCATCGGTGCGTGCGTTGATGACCATGTCGGTGCCCGCGGCGCGCCGCGCGGCCGCCATGGCGCGCACCTTGCCCACCATTTCCTCGGCGCTGATCACCTGCTTGCCCTCCAGGTGGCCGCAGCGCTTGGGAAAGACCTGGTCCTCGATGTTGACTCCGGCCACGCCCATGGCTATCAGCCGCTCGGCGATGTCGGCGGCGTTCATGGCGTTGCCGCCGCCGGTGTCGATGTCGGCCATCACCGGGATGCGGACCGCGCGCGCGATGTGCCAGGTATGGTCCAGGACGTCCTTCATCTCGACCAGGCCCACGTCGGGCTTGCCGAGCAGGCTGCCGGCCAGTCCGAAACCGCTGACCTGGATGGCCTCGAAGCCCGCGGCCTCGATAATCCGCGCGCTGAAGGCGTCGTGGCAGCCCGGAACCACCAGGGCCTGCCGCCGCGCCAGTTTCTCGCGCAATACTTCCGCCAGATTCAATCCCATAGGGGGCTCCCAGGCCACTATATTAGTACAACCGCGGAGCGCTGTATCCCCCTTCCAGGGCGGGTTGTAGTATGCTGGACTTGGAGCTTGCCAAAGCTCTGGAGGAATCCAATGTCAGCAACCAAAGTGGCCCGGGTGGCCGCTCCCCTGTTCCTGCTGGCCGGCCTCGGCTTCGCCCAGACGTCCTCGATCGCGGGCGAGGTCAAGGGCCCGGACGGCCAGCCTCTCCGCGATGCCCTGGTGAAGATCGTCCGCAAAGACATCCGGGGCAACTACAAGGTAAAGACCAATCGCAAGGGGGAGTTCTTCCATGCCGGCTTGCCCCTGGGCAACTATGACGTGATCCTGGAAGTCGGCGGCAAGGACGTGGACCGCATGAGCAACGTGCGCACGCGGCTGGGTGATCCTACCCAGGTCAACTTCGACTTGCAGGCCCTCAAGCAGAAGCAGGACGCCTTGCAGCGCGCCGCCGAAACCGGGCAGCTCACCGCCGAGCAAGCCCGCGAACTCTCCTCCGAGCAGAGGGCCGCGTTGGAGCGGCAAGCTAAGGAGCGTCAGCAGGCTTTGGCCAAGAACAAGGCTCTCAACGACGCTTTCAACGTGGGCATGCAGGCGCTCCAGGGCAAGCAGTTCGATGCGGCCGTCGAGCAATTCACCAAGGCCTCGGAAATCGATGCCAAGCAGCACGTGGTATGGGCGCACCTGGCCGACTCCTACATCGGGCTGGCCGGCACGAAATCCGGCGCCGAGCAGCAGGCCGCCATGGAGAAGGGCCTGGAGACGTACGTGAAGGCTTTGGAGCTTAAGCCGGAGGAGGCCGCCTACCACAACAATTACGCGCTGGCGCTGGCCCGCGCCCAGAAGTTCCCCGAGGCCCAGGCCGAGCTGCAAAAGGCCGCCCAGATCGATCCGCCTAACGCGGGCCGCTATTTCTACAACCTGGGAGCGCTGCTGGTGAACTCCGGTCAGTTGGAGCCCTCCGGAGAGGCTTTCAAGAAGGCCCTGGAGGCGGATCCCAACTACGCCGACGCGCACTACCAGTGGGGTATGTACCTGGTGGCCAAGGCCACCACCACTCCGGAGGGCAAGATTGTTCCGCCCGCCGGCACCAAGGAGGCCTTTCAGAAGTACCTGGAACTGAAGCCCGCCGGTCCCTTCGCCGAATCGGCCAAGTCCATGCTGGCCACGCTGGAGTCTGAGATCCAGACCCAGTACGTCAATCCGGAGGCCCAGAAGAAGGCCACCAAGAAGAAGAAGTAATCGCCCTGTGCGGCGGGGCGTCTCGCGGAGGCGCCTTATAAAATGATGCGAGCGGTTGTCTATCTACTCATTACCGTTGTGGTCCTGGCGCTGCTGCGCGCGGTGATGGGTGTCCTCCAGAAGGGGGTGGCCTCGCTGTTCCAGCCGGACGCCGGGCAGCGGCGCACGGCGCCCCGCTCCGCCGGGCAGCTCCGTCGCGATCCCGTATGCGGCGCTTACGTTTCCGAGGACCTGGCCGTCAGGAAAACTGCCGGCCACAAGACCTTCTACTTCTGCTCGCCCGCCTGCCGCGACAAGCACCACGACGCCTGAGCGTCAGCTCGCGTTTGACACCCTGGAAAGCCGCCTTCTATACTGGAACTTGCCGAACCCGCGCTGGCGGGATGCACCGGTATGGTCTGTCCGCCCGGGAGGCGTGATCACGATGCCCAAACGTACGTTTCAACCCAACAACCGCCGCAGGGCCAAGACCCATGGTTTCCGGGCGCGGATGAAGAGCAAGGATGGACAGGCCGTTCTGGCGCGCCGGCGGGCCAAGGGCCGCTGGAAGCTGACGGTCAGCGACGAGAGAGCGATACGCCATTCCGACTAAGCGCAACGCGGCCGGCCCGCCCACTCGAGGCTTCCCCAAGTTTCGGCGTCTGCGGTCGAGCGCGGACTTCCGCCGGGTCTTGGCCAAGGGTTTCCGGGTGTCGGGCGCCTGTTTCAGCGCGGTTTGCCTGGAGACGGAGCAAGAGGAGGGCCCCAGAATAGGCTTCGCGGTTCCACGCGGCTTGGGTACAGCGGTGCTGCGGAACCGGATGAGGAGGCGCGTGCGGGAGGCGGCCCGGCGGCGGCTGGACCAACTGTCGGCGCGCTGGGAGATAGTCTTCCAGCCCCGGCGCGCGTCTCTGCGGGCGCCCTTCGAGGAGATTGAAGGCGAGATGGAGAGGTTGTTCCGGCGATGCGGTGGCTGATCCTCAAACTGCTGCGGCTGTACCAACTGGCGGTCTCGCCGCTGGTGCCTTCGGCCTGCCGCTTCTCGCCCACCTGTTCGCAGTACATGGCCGAAGCGGTCCATCGTTACGGAGCGGGGCAGGGCGTGTGGCTCGGTCTCCGGCGATTGCTGCGTTGCCACCCCTTTCAGGCGGGAGGTTTTGACCCGGTACGATGAACCCGACGAGCCACCAGCGGATTCACCATGGCTGAAGCGAAAGACCAGCCCAAGCAGCCGCTGTTTCCCAAGGGGCCTTCTGCCGAGGACCGCTTCCAGCCCATGCTGCTGGTGATCCTGCTGGTGATCTTCCTCGCCATCCCTTATCTGTATCAGTATTTCGCGCCGAAGCCGCCCCCGAGGCCGGCCGAGCCGGCCGCCGCCAAGCCCGCGGCGCCCGCTTCCGAGACGCCTCCCGCCGAGAAGCCGCAACCGGCCAGGCCCGTCGCGCCGGTCTCGGCCCAGAAGGAAGAGCCGTTCGTCATCGACACGGACCTCTACCGCGTCACCCTCTCGAACCGCGGCGCACTGGTACGCTCCTGGGTGCTGAACAAGCACCGGGACAGCGCGCGCAAGCCGCTCGAGCTGGTCAACAGCGCGGCCACCAGTAAGGTGGGCTACCCGTTTGCTCTGCTGTTCAAGGACCGCCAGCCTTCCATCGACCCCAACCAGGCGTTGTTCCGCGCCAAACTCGCGCCGGACGGCCTGGGCATAGACTTCGACTACTCCGACGGGACCCTGGCCGTGCGCAAGTCCTTCCAGTTCCGCAAGGACCGCTACCTCGCGCAGTTCTCCTCGGAAGTGATGCAGGCCGGCAGCGGACTGGCGCATCTGGTGGTATGGCGCGGCGGCTTCGGGGACTTCGCCACCCTCAACGCGGCCGGCAAGCAGCACAGCCTCTACTTCGACGTTCCCGCCGGCAAGCTGCTCACCAAGGACGCCAAGGCCGGCAGGGACGGCCCGGTAACCGACTACGGAACCTACTCCTTCGCGGGCTTGCAGGACGACTACTTCGCCGCGGTGCTGCTGCCCGCGCCGGGAACCCCGCTGGAGGTGCGCACGCTCAGCGACGCCGTGGCCGGCCCCTTGAACCCCAAGGAGGAGCCCCACGTGGGGGTCGCGGTTGGCGGTGGCTGGCGCCAGCAGTTCCGCATGTTCACCGGCCCCAAGGACGTGGACCTGCTGCGGGCCGTTGATCCGGCCCTGGAGCGGGTGGTGGACTGGGGCTGGTTCGGCCTTCTGGCCAAGCCCCTGTTCTGGACGCTGAACTGGACCAACGACCGCCTGGTGCACAACTACGGCTGGTCCATTGTGCTGGTCACCGTGATTATCAACATCGCCCTGTTGCCCTTGAAGTTCAAGAGCATGAAGTCGATGAAGCGGATGCAGGCCTTGCAGCCGGAGGTTCAAGCTATCCAGGCCAGGTACAAGGGGCTCAGCCTGCGCGACCCGAAGAAGGCCGAGCAGAACCAGGAGATGATGGCGCTCTACCGCAAGCACGGCGTCAACCCCATGGGTGGCTGCCTGCCCATGGTGCTCCAGATCCCCTTCTTCATCGCCTTCTACAAGGTGCTCACCGTGGCCATCGAGATGCGCGGGGCCAACTGGCTGTGGGTGACCGACCTGTCCCAGCCTGAGCACCTGCCCATCCGCATCCTGCCCGTGGCCATGGTGGTCTCGCAGTTCGTCATGCAGAAGATGACGCCCACCACCACGGCCGATCCGATGCAGCAGAAGATGATGCTGTTCATGCCCCTGGTCTTCGGCTTCATGTTCTACCAGTTCCAGAGCGGCCTGGTGCTATACTGGCTGACCAGCAACTTAGTGGGGATCGCGCAACAGTGGATCGTCAACAGAGTGACGCCGGCGCCCGCCCCGGTGGCGCCTCCCGTCAAGACTACGCCCCGCAAGGGCGGAAAAGGCAGGCGGTAACGGTGAAGAGATATTCGCTCGAGGCGATCGGCCCGCGTATCGAGACCTTCCTGGGGCCGGTGCTCGAGCATGCCGGGCTGCGTCTCAGCTTCGCCCTGGCGCGGGGCGACAACCGCCACCCCAGCTTCGAGAACCCGGACGTGGTGGTGAAGTTCACCGGGCCGGACGTCGATCTGCTGCTTGAGAACAAGGCCGCCCTGCTGCTGGCCCTCGAGCACGTCACCCAGGAAGTGCTGCGGCTGCCCCCCGAGGACCACACCCGGCTGTGCTTCGACGCCCACGAGTTCCGCGCCCTGCGCATCGAGGAACTACGCATGAGCGCCGCGGCGGCGGCCGAGAAAGTGCGGCGAACGGGAGTGCCCTTCAAGTTCAACCCGATGACCAGCCGGGAGCGCAGGATCGTCCACCTGGCGATGAACGATGAACCGGGAGTGCGCAGTGAGAGCGCCGGTGAGGGGCCGCACCGCCAGGTGGTCATCTACCCCGCGGGCATGCCCCCCACTGCCGACGGCGCCGCCCCGCCCCCGGTCCGCCCCTTCGGCCGCCGGCGCCGGTAGCAGCGGCGCCTTGCTCATCCCGCGCCGAGCGTAGAATGGATTAGGCGCAGATGGACGCACGGCCCATTCTCTCGACACTGGCCCGAGTACTCGGCGAACACCGCCTGGAAGCCGTTCTGATCGGCAACGCCGCCGCGGCTTTGCAGGGCGCGCCCGTCACCACGCTCGACTTCGACTTCCTGTTCCGCAAGACCCCGGCCAATCTGCGCAAGCTCAAGGCGGTGGCCAGAAGCCTGGGCGCAATGATCTTGAAGCCCTACTATCCGGCTTCCGATCTGTGGCGGCTGGCGCGCGACGAGGACTCCCTTCAGGTCGATTTCATGGCCCGCATCCACGGGGTGCGGTCGTTGGCCAGCCTTCGCAGCCGGGCCTGTCGAATCGACTTTGACGGACATGAATTGGTGGTGGCGGACCTGGCGGATATCATCCGGAGTAAGCGGGCGGCGGGCCGCCCACGAGACAGGGCCGTGCTGGAAGTCCTCGCCAGGACCCTGGATGAAAAGAAGAGCCTCCAGAAGCGACAAGCTTGAAGCGCTGAAGCGGGAAAGCGACCGTGCGCTAAGAGAGCAGATTCGGCGCCTGCTGCGGCTGGCGCCCCAGGAGCGGACTCATTTCCTGCGGAAGCGTGTGGGCGTCCGGGCCTCCTGCCTGTGAAGGGCCGGTCAGAACGCCGGCACTCCGCGGCCAGCTTCGGCTGGCCCGCTAGTGGAGGGAAGGATCCGGCGACGGCGTCCCCGGCGTGACCAGCGACTTCTCGTCCTGGCGCAGCATCTTGCGCTCCCGCCGCATTTCCAGCTCCTGCTGGGAGCGGTTCTGGCGCAGTTCCTCGAGACGCTGCCTGCGCTTCTGGTTGGCCTTCTTGAGGTCGGCGTTCTCGACTTGCAGTTGCCGGATGCGCTCCTGCTTCAGGCGCAGCTCATGGATGCTCTGCGGCACACGCAGGCCCGCGAACAGCGCCACCGCCAGCCCTGCCGCGGCCGCCAGCACCACCCATCTCCACATCGCCGGTTTCATGCGCGGTCTTGCCAACACTGTCCCTACATTCTCTTATAATCCTGTTTGGGCCGATTTTCCACTACAATCTGCCCCCGGAGTCCGCATGACCGACAAAATCGTGGTGCTCACCACCTGCGCTTCGGCCGAGGAGGCCGAGAAGATCGCCCGCGCGCTGGTCGAGCGGCGCCTGGCGGCCTGCGTCAACGTGCTGCCGCAAGCCCGCAGTTTCTACCGCTGGAAGGGCGCCCTGGAAGACGCCGCCGAGTGGCTGCTGCTCATCAAGAGCAAGCGCGAGCGCTTCGACCAGCTCTGCGCGGCCCTCGAAGCGCTGCATTCGTACGAGGTCCCGGAAATCATCGCCCTGACCGTGGTGGACGGCTCGCCCGCCTACCTCGACTGGCTGGAGGCCGAAGTAGAATAGGCCTCCAGGCCTGTCCAGGCGAGTTGCGCTCCCACCCCCCGCCGTGTTCTGATATCCCTTCGCATGACACCCGCGACATCGACACCTCAGAAGCCCACCCGCGCCCGGCACTGGGTGATCGTCTTCGCCATCACCCTGTCGATCATCACCTACATCGACCGGGTCTGTATCTCCCAGGCCGCGCCCCTCATGCGCAAAGACCTCGGCCTGAGCGCCATGCAGATGGGCGGCGTTTTCGCGGCCTTCGCCTGGGCCTACGCTCTGTTCGAGATCCCCGGTGGCTGGCTGGGGGACTGGCTGGGACCACGCCGGGTGTTGATGCGCATCGTCATCTGGTGGTCCTTCTTCACCGCCGCCACGGGCTGGGTGTGGAACTACGTCTCGCTGTGGGTGATGCGGTTTTTGTTCGGGGCGGGCGAGGCCGGCTGTTTCCCCAACCTGACCAAGGCCTTCACCACCTGGCTGCCCCAGCACGAGCGCGTTCGCGCCCAGGGCATCATGTGGATGAGCGCCCGCTGGGGCGGCGCCTTCACCCCCGTGCTGGTGGTCTGGGTGTTTCAGTTCATGAGCTGGCGCCGGGCCTTCGAGATGTTCGGCGCCATCGGCGTGGTCTGGGCAGTCTGCTTCTTCCGCTGGTACCGTGACAACCCCCGCGACCACAAGAGCGTCAACCAAGCCGAACTGGCGCTGCTCCAAGGCGCCGAGCATACCGCCTCCGGCCACGGCGATGTGCCCTGGGGCAAGCTGCTCGGCTCGCTGACCGTGTGGATGCTATGGTGGCAGTACTTCTGGGTGTCCTACACCTGGTTCTTCTTCATCTCCTGGCTGCCCACCTACTTGCAGGAGGGCCGGGGGCTGACGCCCGAGTACGCCGCCAAGCTGGCCATCTTCCCGCTCTTCTTTGGCGGGCTGGGCTGCATCTTCAGCGGATTCCTCAACCCTTACGTGGCGCGCTGGATGGGCAGCGTGGCCAAGGCCCGGCGGCTAATCGCCTTCCTGGGAACGGCCGGCGCCTTCTTGATGGTGCTCCTGCACATCCAGATCCGCAATCCTCTTTGGGCCATGCTCGCGCTGGGCATGGCCAGCTTCTTCAACGATGTGCTGATGCCCGGAAGCTGGGGCGCTTGCATGGACGTGGGGGGCAAGTACGCCGGGACGCTCTCCGGCTCGATGAACATGATGGGCAACTTCGGCAGCGCGGTCAGCCCGCTGGCGCTGGGATACCTGATGCAACTGGCCGGCGACTGGCAGCCCGGCTTCTACAGCATGGCCTGTGCCTACGTGCTGGCCGGGGTGTCGTGGCTGTTCATCGACCCGGTCACGCCCCTGGAAGAGCGGGGGCGGAAGCACTGAACCTGAACCTGGAACCTGGGGGAACCTGGGGACAGCCCGCGTGTTTCCCGGCCTTGGGGCCGCCGCTGGGTGTACCATGCCGCCCGGAAACATGCGGGCTGTCCCCGGTTTCCGGTTTTGGGTTTAGAAGCTCCTCACCCCCAGGGCCACCACGTCGTCCACGCGCAGGGTCTCCTTGATCACAAACGGCTCGCCGTAGCGCACGCCGATCAGGTTGCCGTAGA
>VFZS01000192.1 GCA_016871095.1 Acidobacteriota bacterium | reverse complement strand
CGGCGCGTGTCAAGCACTTTGAGACACCCGGCATGGGAATTTACTGACCTCCTTCCTTTGTCTTTTGACCGGGTGGGACCGGCCTGTTGATCCAAACCTCGGAAGGCAATGGCAGTGGTTTTGGCGGCCGCCGGACGAAGCGGTCTGGGTGCGCTTGGTAAGCGGCATCGAGCACGATCTGGCGGTGAGCCAGGACGCTCTCGGCCTCGCCGAAGTGAACCATGGCCGGGGTGAGCAAGCCGATGCCGGAGTGGCGGTGCTCCTGGTTGTACCACTGGAAGAACTGCTGACAGAAGGCGCGGCTGTGCTGGATCGAGCCAAAGCGATCCGGGAATTCCGGGCGGTACTTCAGGGTGCGGAACTGGCTTTCCGAGTACGGGTTGTCGTCGGAAACATAGGGCCGGCTGTGGGTCTTGGTGACGCCGAGGTCGGCCATCAGAAATGCGACCGGCTTGGATCTCATGACCCGGCCACGGTCGGCGTGGATGGTGAGCTGGCCGGCGGGAACCTGGTGCTTACCGATGGTCTCCTCGATGAATAGCTTGGCCAGTTCGGCGCCTTCCTTGTGCGCGACCATCCAGCCGGTGACGTAGCGGCTGAAGACGTCGAGGATGACGTAGAGATAGAAGTAGGTCCACTTGAGCGGACCCAGCAGCTTGGTGATGTCCCAGCTCCAGAGTTGGTTGGGGGCGGTGGCCAGCAACTCGGGTTTTTGGTAAGGCGGATGAACGAGCTGATCGCGGCGCTCGCGGGACTCCCCCTCCTGCTCGAGGATGCGGTACATGGTGCGGGTCGAGCAGAGGTACTGGCCTTCGTCCAGCAAGGTGGCTTGAATGGCGGCTGGGGCGCGGTCCTGGAATCGCTCTTCATGCAGGACGGCCAGCACGTTGGCACGTTCGGCCGGACTGAGCGCCCGAGCAGAGGCCGGTCGCTCCTCCGGCAAAGCCGGTTCGGGGGCCGGCGATGCGGGCGGGCCCAAGACCGGACGCTGCCGATAGAAGGAAGCGCGGGCCACACCCAGGAAATCGCAGGCGGCCACGACGCCCACGGTGGGGGCCAGCTGGGTGACGGCGTCCATCAGAGTTTCTCCTCGGCGTCCGCCTTCGGCAGGGGCCACCCCAACAGCGCACCCACTTTTTTTTGGACATCAATGACGATCTCGGCTTTGCGCAGCTCCTCGGTCAAGCGCTGGTTCTCCCGGCGGAGTTTCTGGATCTCTTCCTCCTGTGGACTGCGTTTGGACTTGGGGCCGCGCTTGTGCGGGGTCAAGCCTTTGAGAATGGCGGCCTGCCGCTCGCGACGCCAGGTGACCAGGTGCGAGGAGTAGAGGCCTTCGCGGCGCAGCAGGGCTCCGATGGCGCCAGGGTGTACGGCGGCGGCATCGGCCTCCGCCAGGATGCGCTGTTTGTATGCGGCAGAGAAGGTCCGGCGTTTGGCGTCGGCGACAACCTCTGGGTCCGGTCGGGGCGGGGTGGCCGGCTCGGCGGCGACGGTTTTGCCCGCCACTGCACTCCGGTCGGCCTCGCTCCGCTCGGCCTCCCTACGTTCCGCGGCGGGCAAAACCGTGAGGGAAGCCGAAGAGATTCCGTTGTTCTTCACATTGATTCCTGTTCTCGCCCTGCTCAGTAATTACGACCGGGGGAGCTGTCTCATCAATGTTGGCACGGAGGGCAGCTCCCAGCAATCTGCATTGACGCTTGGGAGTTCGAACTGTTGGGGATTGAGGATCTTGTGAGGTGCCATGGGCTCGCGGGCCTGTTTGCGGCGTCGGAGCATGCTGGGTGGTTTTTCGTTGGGCCGCCTGTTGCGGTGCAGATTCTGCACCGATTAGTGGTGGGCCCCCGAGAGGAGTTTGGAATGCAGCGCTTCAGCAAGACTCTGGAGCACTCAGAGGCGGTGGGCCGCATGCTTCTGGCGACTCAACTACCATGCACCGGAATGAAGCTACCCACCACGGATTGGGCTACCCCCCGGTACCTTCTGGACCCCAGACACCGGGGCGCTCGGCATGGTGCTCGGTCTGGCACAACTGAATCCGGCGCGGAGGTGGACCTCGGACCGGATGCCTTGTTTGGTGCGTTCGCGTTGCTTGCGCCCTACGTCGAAATGTCCGTACACGCGAAGCGGATACCCGCCTCGGCTGCAATCCCTCACCCTGACCTGCCCGTCCTCGGCCGGCTCGGTCCCGTACTCCTGGCGCGCCTTAAAAGAAGCACAGTACCAGCGATCGAAGGAGCGATGCAGAACTGCGGGTTTGCGTCGGAGCATCAGGAGTTCATACGCAACTGGGTAGAGGGGAGGATAAGTCTGACACTCCGTGAGAAACCGAGCCGGGAGCGAGGGAAGCGGTTTGAACGACGCAGGTGACGGCCAGCGAGACAGGACCTATCGGACGCTCGGGGCGACTCCGGCGTGGCTTCAGAGATCTGGCCTACCAAACGTGAGGGACGTTGCCGGCGACACCCCGGTGGTACCGGTCGCACTCAACCGGTGGACCAACTGGGCGCTGCCGTAGAACGGGCCTTCGGGTGCAACGCCCTCAGGGCCTCTTGCGAAAGGCTACCCCCAACTCCTTTAATTGCTTTTCCGGCACCGGGGCGGGCGCGTCGCACATCAGGTCGGTGCCCTTGGCGGTCTTGGGGAACGGGATCACGTCGCGGATGGAGTTCTCTCCGGCCAGGATCATCACCAGGCGGTCCAGCCCCAGGGCGATGCCGCCGTGCGGCGGAGCGCCGAACTCGAGGGCGTCCAGCAGGAAGCCGAAGCGGCGGCGCGCCTCTTCCCGGCTGAAGCCCAGCGCGTCGAACACGCGCGCCTGCACGTCGCGCCGGTGGATGCGTATGGAGCCGGAGCCCAGCTCGACGCCGTTCAGCACCAGGTCGTAGGACTTGGCGCGGCAGCGGGCCGGATCGCCGGTCAGCAGTTCAAGGTCATCGTCGTGCGGCGAGGTGAAGGGATGATGCGCCGCCATCCAGCGCTGCTCCTCCTCGTCCCACTCGAACATGGGGAAGTCCACCACCCACAGGAACTGGAAGTCCGTGGGCTTCAACAAGCCGTGGCGGTCGGCGTAGGCCTGCGCGACGGCCAGGCGCAGTTGCCCGCAGGCCGCCAGCACGGTTTCCTCCGGGCGGCGAGGCGGCTGCTCTCCCGCCCAGCCCGCCAGCACCAGCAAGTCCTCCTCGGCCGCGCCGGCGCGGGCGCGCACCTCGGCCATGGGGCCGGCGAAATCCCGCTCCAGGCGCTTGAGATCGTCGTAGACGCGCAAGCCGAGCTTACCGCCCTGAGCCCTCAACTCATCGCGCTGGCTGCGGCTGAGCGCGCCGGTCTTGGGAATGTGAATGGCCACCAGCAGCAGCCCCGCGCTCACCAGCGGGGTTCCGGCGAACAGATCCTCGACGCAGTGGAACGGCGGCAGGCGCCGGTCCGGCTTGTCCACGCCGTAGGAGCGCATGGCCTGGCGATAGGTCAGCCGCGGGAACGGCGCGCTCACCTCAAAGCCCGCCACCGCGCACGCCCTCACGATCAGCGGCTCGATCACCTCGAAGATGCGCTCCTGCTGGGGGAAGGACATCTCCAGGTCCACCTGCGTGAACTCCGGCTGCCGGTCCGCGCGCAAATCCTCGTCGCGGAAGCAGCGCACGATCTGAAAATACTTCTCGAAACCGCTGACCATCAGGAGCTGCTTGAAGATTTGCGGCGACTGCGGCAGCGCGTAGAAGCTGCCCGGCTGCACCCGGCTGGGGACCAGGTAGTCGCGCGCGCCCTCCGGGGTCGAGCGCGTCATGAAGGGCGTCTCGATCTCCAGGAAGCCCTCCGCGGTGAGGACCTCGCGCACGGCGAAGGAGATCCGCGAGCGCAGCATGATGTTGCGCTGCATATGCGGGCGGCGCAGGTCGATGTAGCGGTGCTTGAGCCGCACCTCCTCGTCCACGTCAACGCTCTCTTCCATGGGGAAGGGCGGCACCCGGCAGTCGTTGAGGATCCAGATCTTCTCCGCCACCACCTCGACCTCGCCGGTGGCGATAGTGGGATTCACCGTCTCGGGCGTGCGCAGCTTCACAGTTCCCTCGACCGCCGCCACGTACTCCGAGCGCAGCATCTCCGCCTTATCGTGGACGGCTGCGTCGGCGTCGGCATGAAACACCGCCTGGGTGACGCCCTCGCGGTCCCGCAAATGGATGAAGATCACCCCGCCCAAGTCGCGGCGGCGGTGAACCCAGCCCATCAGCAGGGCGCGGACCCCGGCATCGGCGGCCCGCAGCTCGCCGCAAGTGTGCGTGCGGCGCAGCTCGCCCAGCATGTCCAGCGGCACGCCCGCCGTTTGTTTCTCAGCGCCTTCATTCATGGTTTACGTTCCAGGCTCGAATGTGGCCAGCAGTTGCTCCCGGGAGAGGCTCTCCTGTTCGCCCGTGGCCATGTTCTTCAAAGCATAGCGGTTGGCGGCCAACTCGTTCTCGCCCAGGATCAGCGCGTGACGCGCGCCCGCCTTGTTGGCCACCTCGAGAGCGCGCTTCAGGCGCCCCTCGACGGACAACTCGACCGCCGCGCCGCGCCGGCGCAGCTCCCGCGCCAGCCGCGCCGCCTCGGCGAAGGCCGGCGCGCCCAGAGGCACGATGAAGACGTCCAGCACCGGCTGGTGGGCGCCGGGCTGCGTTTCCTCGAGCGCCATCACCAGGCGGTCCTCGCCGATCGAGAAACCGATGCCCGGGGCGCGCACCTGCGAGCCGAGGGCTTCCGCCAGGCCATCGTAGCGGCCTCCGCCCAGCACCGAGTTCTGCGCCCCCAGCGCGCCGTGCACAATCTCGAAGGTGGTGCGCATGTAGTAGTCCAGCCCGCGCACCAGCCGCGGCCGCAACTCGAAGGCGATGCCGCGATCCGTGAGGTAACGTCGCACCGTATCGAAGTGCGCGGTGCACTGCGCGCACAGCCGGTCCACAATCGAGGGCAGCGCCGCAATCACCGGCTGGTCCTCGGGCACTTTGCAGTCCAGCACCCGCAGCGGATTGGTCTGGGCGCGCCGCTGGCAGTCCCCGCACAGCGAGGCCGCCACCTCCCGCAGCGCCTCGCGCAACTGGCTCACGTACGCGCCGCGGCACTCCGGGCAGCCTACCGAGTTCAGCAGCACCTGGGAATCCTCCAGGCCCGCCTGAGAGAGCACCTCGACGGCCAACTCGATGATCTCCGCGTCCACCGCCGGGGACTCCGACCCGATGGCCTCCGCTCCGATCTGGTAGAACTGCCGGTAACGCCCCTTCTGCGGGCGCTCGCGGCGGAACATGGGGCCCAGGTAGTACAGCCGGGTCAGCCCCGCGCGCTGGTCCAGGCGGTGCTCGATGAAGGCCCGTATGACCGAGGCGGTGGCTTCGGGCCGTAACGTCAGCGAGGCGCCGTCGCGGTCCTCGAACGTGTACATCTCCTTGGTGACGATGTCCGTCTCCTCGCCCACGCCGCGGGCGAATAACAGCGTCTCCTCGAAGAGGGGCGTTCGAATCTCCTGATAGTGGTGAACGCGAAAGACCTTACGAGCCACCTCCTCGACGTGGTTCCAAACCCCAGTGGCGGGTGGCAGCAGGTCGCGCGTTCCCTTTACCGCGCGAATCATCTGGGTCCAATGAAGCTACCATGCTAACATGGGGCGGCCCTCCTCCGCCGCCGCTTCAGTACAATCAGGGGTATGCTTCCTTGGCTGTTGCTGGCCCTCGCTGCGCTGCCCCTGTGCGGTCAGGGTTTCGACGTGCATGCGCTGCTCAAGATCGCGCGCATTGGCGACCCGCAGATCTCCCCTGATGGCCGCCAGGTGGCCTTCACCGTCCAGACCATCGACCTTGAGAACAACCGCCGACCGCGGCACATCTATCTCGTGCCCACCGCCGGCGGCGCGCCCCGGCGCATCACCGATGCCGGCAATCTGAACGACCGTCCCCGCTGGTCGCCGGATGGCAAGCGCATCGCCTTCATCTCCGACCGTGGCGGATCCTCCCAGGTCTGGCTCATGAACGCCGATGGGACAGGCGCCCGCCAGGTCACTTCCCTGGCCACCGAAGCCGGCGGAGTGCTCTACTCGCCCGACGGCAAGCAGCTCTTGTTCACCAGCGAGGTCTACCCCGACTGCCCCGACGAGGCCTGCAACCAGCAGCGGCTGGAAGCCGAGAAGAACAGCAAGGTCCAGGCGCGCACCTATACCCAGTTGCTATATCGCCACTGGAACCACTGGCGGGGCCAGCGCCGCAGCCACCTGTTCGTGGCGCCGGTCGAAGGCGGCGTCCCCAAGGACCTCACGCCCGGCGACCGCGACGTGCCGCCCTTCTCGCTGGGCGGGGGCGACGATTACGCCATCTCGCCGGATGGGCAGGAAGTCTGCTTCGTCATGAACCAGGACCCGGTGCTGGCCACCAGCACCAACTCCGACCTGTTCGTCGCGCCCATGGCCGGCGGCGAGATGCGTCGCATCACCATCAACCTCGGCGCGGACAACTCCCCCGCCTACTCTCCGGACGGGAAGTTTCTGGCCTTCCGCACCCAACTGCGCTCCGGCTACGAGAGCGACCGCTGGCGCCTGGCCGTGCTCGAACGCTCCACCGGCAGGCTCCAGCACCTCACCGAGACCCTGGATCGCTGGGTCAACAGCTTCACCTGGGCGCCCGATTCCACCCGCCTGTTCTTCACCGTCGAGGACCGCGGGCGGCAGATGGTGCAGATGGTTCCGGCCACCGGCGGCGGGGCCCGCACCATCATCAGCGGCTCCTCCAGCGTGGATGAGGTCCGCCTGACCCCCGACGGCAAACTGATGGTCTACGTTGAGAGCAGCGGCTCAGCGCCGGCCGAAATCTACCAGACCACCTCGGGCGGCACGCCCGTGCCGCTGACCCGGCTCAACGAGAAGCTGCTGGCGCAGTACCGTTTGCCGGCCCTCGAGGAGCTCTGGGTGGAGAGCTCCGACAAGGCCCAGATCCACAGCTTCCTGCTCAAGCCGCACGGCTTCCAGGCGGACCGCAAGTACCCGGCGCTATTCCTCATCCACGGCGGGCCGCAGGGCGCTTTCGGCGAGGAGTGGAGCTACCGCTGGAACGCCCAGGTCTTCGCCGCGGCCGGCTACGTGGTGGTGATGCCCAATTTCCGCGGCTCCACCGGCTACGGCCAGAAGTTCACCGACGACATCAACAGCGACTGGGGCGGCAAACCCTTCGAGGACATCATGGCCGTGGCCGACCACGTGGCCAAGCTGCCCTACGTGGAAGCGGAGAAGATGGCCGCGGCGGGCGGCTCCTACGGCGGCTACATGGTTAACTGGCTGCTCGGCCGTACCGGGCGCTTCAGGGCGCTGGTGTCCCACGCCGGAGTCTTCGACCTGCGCAGCATGTTCGGCGAGACCGAGGAGCTATGGTTCCCCCTGTGGGACCTGCGCGGACCGCCCTGGGATAACCCCGACCTGTACGCGCGCCTCTCTCCCAGCTTTTACGCCAAGGAGTTTCGCACCCCCACTCTGGTAATCCACGGCGAGTTGGATTACCGCGTGCCCTACGGTCAGGGCCTGCATCTGTTCACCGCGCTCCAGCTTCACAAAGTGCCCTCCAAGCTGCTGCTGTTCCCCGACGAGGGTCACTGGATCCTGAAGCCGCAGAACAGCGTGCTGTGGTACAAGACCTTCCTGGAATGGCTCGATGAGTGGGTCATCAAGCCTCCTCCCACCGCGGTGACCATCACCCCCGGCGAGGCCCTGGTGCAGCCGCCGGTGCCCAAGCCATAGCTCACGGTGCCGGCGCATCTGGTACCATGATGCATGGAGGGCCGGGTGCGAAGCATCGCGATTCAAAGGGCGGGCGAATTGCCCCCTCAGGAGAAAGAGGCCCTGGAGCGGTTGCTCGGCCGATCCCTCAATCAGGACGAAGAAGTGAGCATCCGGAGCTATCCCCGGGACCTGCTACCGGAAGGCGCGGCCGACCAGCGCACCGCCGACGAGCTCGCAGAGCTTCTGGCCCAGCGACTCGACCAAGTCAAGGATCTCTCCGAATCGGAACTGGAGCGCGCCGTCGATGAGGCGATCCAGTTTGTGCGCAGGAGCGACTCCGGACAGCGGTGAGGGTCCTTCTGGACACGAATGTGCTGGTGCGAGCGTTCGTCAGCGCGCGCGGGCCTGCGGCTGAGGTGCTGCGCCGTACAACGAGGGCGCACCGGCTGCTGCTTTCGCCGCACTTGTTGGACGAAGTGGAACGGGTGCTGGCATACCCGCGCCTCCGGAAGATCGCCCGTTTCGAAGCGGCTGATGTAGAGAGGTTCTTGAACCTGCTGATCGAAGCCGGCGAAGTGGTCTATCCAGAAGGTGGCATGCCCGTTCCGGTTTCCGACCCGGACGACGTTGCGATCCTTCAGGCCGCCGCCGGTAAAGCTGAGGTTATCTGCACGCTCGACCGGCACCTCTTCCAGCCCGAAGTCGTCGCCTGGTGCCAGCATCTCGGCATCCGGGTTGAGCGCGATGTTGAATTGCTCAGGCGGCTGTGAGGCCCGGACGCCGAAGCGCGGCAACTCGCCGGCGTACTCCAGCACCAGACCTTCATGGAGTGGCTCGACGAGTGGGTCATCAAGCCGCCTCCCACCGCGGTGACCATCACCCCCGGCGAGGCCGTCGTGCAGCCGCCGGTGCCGAAGCCGTAGTGGGGCAGGCTCTTAGCCTGCGAGCCGACCCCCTGGTCGGATCCCCGCGGCCCCCGACAACGCCGGCCAAGGGGCCGGCGGCGGCTCAGGGGAGCCGCCCCACAGAGGGCGCGAAGGCCTGGCGGTAGAAGGCCCATTGCCGGTCCCCCAGGACCTGGTAAAACCGGGCTCCTTGGTGGCCGACGCCTTCCGCGGTAAAGAACTCGTTCTCGATGCCCAGCCGC
>VFZS01000191.1 GCA_016871095.1 Acidobacteriota bacterium | reverse complement strand
TCAGACCACGCGTCCGCGCTGTTGATCAGCAGCGCCTTGCGCGCGTGCGTCGGCATCCCCCACAGCCCCACATCCCACAGCAGGATGTAGGCCCCTGCCACGTGCGGCGCCGCCATGCTCGTGCCGCCGAAGTTGACAAAGTCGCTTGCGGTTTCCCAAGTGTGGCGAGGGGCGTTGATGCTATGCCCCGGCGCCGCGAGGTCGGGCTTCCGCCGGCCCGACGCTGTCGGCCCGCGCGTGCTGAACGAGCTGATGCGATCATCGGACCGCGCTGTTGTGTTCTGATCGTTCATGCTCGCCACAGCCAGGATGTTGTACGCAACGGCAGGATCGCTGAAGAGTGTATTGGACGGGCCACTGTTCCCAGCCGACACCGTGAAGTCGAATGCGAAGTTCCGTATCGCCGCGTCTATCCATTGGGCCATCGAGGTGTAGTCAGACGCAGTTTCACCGCCGAAGCTCAGGTTGTGGGCTTCAGGGTTAGAGCCCTCAGCGTCGATGCACGCCCGGCCGTCGGACCAGTACATATATCCTCCGCCACCGGTGGCCAGCCAGCCAGCCTTCAGGTTGTGCGTCACGTCCAGGCCCCGCGCCACCCCTCGACAGTCCGTGCACTCAGATGCCCCTTGGCTCATCACAATCCCGCCCACGTGCGTCCCGTGCCCTTGCAGATCGTCCCCTGTCCCCGGGTTGTCGGCATAGACGGGGTCTGACGACGCGGCGGCATGGCAGACACGGTGCTGGATGGTCTTCCCCGCAAACGCCGGATGAGTGGCATCCATACCCGTGTCGATGATCCCTACGTCCCAGATCCCGCCCGTGTATCCAGCCGTCCAAAAGGCATCAGCACCGATCGAGGGAATGCTGACGTTGAGGTGCGCCTCGGCCCGCACGTCCTCGGCCACGTGCGCCACCAGCGGGTGCCCGGCCAGCGCCCCCACCGCCCCAGCCGGCACCACCCCAGCCACCATGTTCACCATCCGAAACCCACCCCAACCCCGGCCCCCCAGACTCTGCATGTAGCTCACTACTGCCGCCTGCTCATCCGCCGTCCGCCGCCCGGTCTCCGCCAGTATCTGCGCGTTCCGTGCACGCCGCAGCTGCTTCCACCGCACCCCCAACTCGCGCATCGCCCGCGCATCGGCCGCGCTCACCCGCCCTCGCTCAACCCGCGCCCGCAGCAGCAGCCCCTCCACCTGTGCCCGCAGTGCCTCAAACTGCCGCCCCAACGCCCGGTCTACCTCCCCCACCACCGCCTCCACCGGCTGGCTCCGTAGCACCACAATCACGTGCACCGCCGCGATGGGAGCAAGCCCGGCTACCTTCTTGCTCAGCTCACGGTCTATCGCCGGCGCCGGGTACCGCGCCACCATCTCCGCCAGCGTCAGCAGCTCGCCCCCAGGACCGCGAAACAGATGCTCCTCCTTGCTCTCTCGAATCACCTTGTACAGCGCCCACCGCTGCCCATCGATGATCACCCATTCCCGGGAAACCTCTCTCACCGGCTGGGATAGCCCTCCCCCGCTCGACAGGCCCACCAGCAACCCCACAAAAACAACCTTCACAAGTAGCTTCATCGAGTACCCCCCGAGATCCCCAGGTCTCCTTGTGGCTACCCGCTGTCACGGCCCATCCTTCGACCCAAGACCGCCCGATTCCTAGCGCACCCTGCCCGTCGGCGCCCGGCTCCGGTGGCGCTCCCAGACGATTTGCCACTTGCGCTCAAAGAGAGATCGATTCCGCTCGAACAGGGCGTCGTACTCTGGACCGTCCAGGCGCTTCATGGCCGAGCGCCCATGGTGATGCACGAAGACATCCTCAACGCAGACCGTCCGGTATCCCGCTGCCTTGACCCGCATAGAGTAGTCGTCGTCTTCGAACATCCCCACACCGAACCGTTCATCCAGCAACCCTACCTGCTGTAAAACGTCACGCCTGATGGCCACGCAGAACATCCCCAGCATAAGCAGGTCAGACATCTCGCCTTCGTGCTGCCGGCAGTAGTGTTCTGCGAAGATATGCATCTGCTCGGGCTGCGTGTACGAAACGGGGATACAGGCTTCGTTGCCCGCGGAGTTCGTCACCGGACCCACCATCCCGATGGTGCGATCGCGGCGCAACGGTAGGAGCAGGCCTCCCAACCAACCCCTTGTGACAATCGTGTCGTTGTTGAGCAGCACGACCACATCACCGCTGGTCATCACGATGCCTTGGTTGTTGGCAACCGAAAAGCCCCGGTTCTCCCTGTTCAACACGACACGCAAGTTCGAATGCTGCCCCTCCAAGTGGGCCAAGTAGTCCTGAGTGCCGTCGGCCGAGCCGTTATCGACCACGACCACTTCGTAGTTCGGGTAAAGCGTGTGGCGCCAGATGCTCTCCAGGCAGTCGCGGGTCAGTGGCAGATTGTCATACGTTACAACTACAATGCTGGCCTTCGGAAGACATCCCGCAATTGCTGATTTGAGCGCGGCGAACCGTTCCGCCCATGTGTTACTGCTGGAAAACGCCACCCGGGCCGCCCGGCGCTCCGCGCTGTCCTCGCGTAGCGCCAGCTCCAGAGCGGTCAGGAACTCGGCCTCCCCGCTGGCGGCATAGGCGAGCCTGCCCTGGACGAACGGCATGACCTCCGGGAGCGGCACCGTGACCACCGGCTTTCCGGCACTCAGGTACTCGTAGAGCTTAACCGGATTCGTTGCCTCAGTCAGACGCCCCGCCTTGAATGGAATGATGCAGACATCAAACTGGTGCAGGTGGGTCGGCAGGTCGGCATAAGGAATCTCACCAAGGAGATGCACATTGGGGAGTGCCTGGAGCGTCCTGACATCGGCACCAGCAGTGGCCCCGATCAACACGAACGACCATCCACGGCGCTGAGTTGCCAGCGACGCGACAAGGTCGACATCGAACCAGGTCGAGATGGCCCCGTAGTATCCGACGATCGGTCTGGGAATGCGTTCGTACATGGGCGGCAGCGCGCCTACGGATACTGCGAAATGATCGAACTCGCACGCGTTGGGAATCAAGACACATCGGGATGAGATCTGTGACAGCCGTGCCATAAGGGACCTGGCAGTGGTGACGACCAGATCGCTGCGCGCGGTCAATCCCACCTCCTCGGTCACCATGCTCGGATCGTTGGTCTCGAAACCGCCGTGGTCGTCCATGCAGTCGTACACGACGGTCCAGCCAAAGACCTCTTTCAGCCTCAGCACCAGGGGCTTCCAGAATGGCAAAGCGACCAGGCACATCACATCTCGGAGGTGCTCGTCGCGCCTAAGCTCTGCGAAACACCGCACCAACACATCGGTCATCTCAGCGCTAAGGCGGTCCCGGTAGACGCTGAGCGCGGGCGGACCTGGGAACCCTATCTCGTACACGCGTTCCCGAGGTTGGCGGAGAGCGTAGGTGCGGGGACCTATGCTCAGATCAGGGTCATCGGGCGCGAGGAAGGTCGTCCGGACATGGAAGACCCGGTGGCCGTGATCGGCGAACTGGGAGCACAGGTGCTGGGGGCGCTGGTAGCGGAACTCCCAGTCAATGACCGGAAAGTAGACAACATCATATGCGGATGTCCGAGGGGTAGCAGGGACTCCCGAATCGTCCCCAGCATGCACTGCATGCTCCTGAACCGTGCGGCGCTCACCGGGGAGAACGCGCTTGACCCAGGTCTTGACCCGGGACGGAAGCACCTTTCGTCCGAGGTTGTACAACCTCGGACGCACCAACTCCCCTTTGAACGCCTTCCGTAGCGTCCAGTACAGGTTCGCGGGCTGCGACGCAATCCGCCAGCGCCGCAGCCCGTAGACTACCCGAAGCTCCGCCGCCAGCGCGGCTGCCGCCTGCTCGTGCCGGCTGGCCTCGCCCCTTGCGGCCTGTAGCGCGCTCTCAAGGTTGGCCACCTCCTGCCGCAACGCCGACAGGGCAGCCTCTTGCTGGGCCTGCAACAGCCACTGGCGCTCAACATCTGACCGGCGACCTCCCACCTCGCCCCGCCCTCTCAGAGCGCACCGACGCAGCAAGACGGCAGCCAGATCGGCATTGAGCGCAGCCCTGGTGCGTTCTGCAGCACCTGCCGCGGCCGTGACCTCGCGCAGGCTTTCGAGCCGGTCCCACGTGGCGCGCAGAACCGGGTACAGATGGTCACGACGGACGTCATCGAGGGAGACGCAGCGGTCTAATGCGCCGATCTTCTCCATCTGGTAGGACACCTTCGGGTCATAGGCTACGCCAACCGAGGGCGTGCCCACGGCCGTCGCCAGGATCAACGCGTGCAGGCGCATGCCCACGACCATCCGCGCCATCCGCAATACCCCGGCGATGACCTCTGGCCTCAAGCCATCGCCCAGAACGCACGCACCCAGAGGGGTATCAATCGCTGCCCGGATCTGCTCTGCGGGCACACGATCATCAGGCCCCTTCGTCTGAAACGGTACGAGAACGACGGGCAGCCCGACTTCCCCGCTCAGGGCACCGAGCGCCGCGGCAAAGGGAACCTCCCATCCCACCGGTGCGCCGGGGACCTCCCATGGGCGCACCGAGACGGCGATGAAGCTGCCAGCAGGCACCCCTGCCGCCTCAAGCACGCGGCGTGTCTCTGCATCCGGGGCAGGGGATAGACAGTACGCCGAATCGGCGGTGACGAACACCTTCGATGTCGCCACGCCCAACCTGACCAGGAGATCTTTCGACTGCACATCCCTCACGGTAATGAGATCGCAGGCATTGGCCAGGTGGCCGACAACCGCGCGCCCGTCCGGGAACGGTAGGGGTCCAATCCCGTGGGCCAGCATCATGGTCGGGCGGCCCAGCATACACGCCAACAACGGGTAGGCGTACAGCATGCGCGCCCACGGCTCTGTGGAGTTCAAGACTGCTAGCGGGCTGAACCCCAGGTAGTCGTGGTAGATCCCCCCGCCGCCCACGATGACCAGGTCGGCCGTCCGGAGGGCTGTCAGCACAGTCTGGGCATCGCCTGCGTCGATGACCGTCAGGTCGGGGACAAGCGCAGCGGTCTCTGCGGGATCGGACGAGACGGCAAGAAAGGTGCCTTCGGTGATCCGGCTGCGCAGCAGGGCAAGCGAGCCCAGGAGAATCGCGTTGTCCCCGGCATTGCCAGCGCCAAAGTGCCCCAACAGCACGATCTGCGGGCCCCGAGCAGCTCTCTCGTTCATCGCTGCGAATACCAGTCCTCGTAGAAGCGCCTATACTCGCCGCTCTTGATCGGGCGCCACCATTGGGGATGGGCGACGTACCACTGAACCGTCGCCTCCAGCCCTCTATCGAGCGTCCACGCCGGGAAGAGGCCCATGGCGACGCGGATCTTGGTGTCGTCGAGGGCGTAGCGGCGGTCGTGAGCAGGGCGGTCGGCTACCGACCGAAGTAGCGAAACGGGCCGGCCCACGAGATTGAGGATGCGCTCCGCCACCTCCCGGTTGGGGACGCCTGTCCTGGCGGCAATGTTGTAGACCTCCCCTGGCTGGCCTGCTTCGGCGAGCCAGCAGAGCGCCTCGCAGTTGTCCTCAACATACAGCCAGTCTCGAATCTGCTGGCCGTCGCCGTAGATCGGGATGGGCTCGTTCTCCAAGGCCCTAGTGATCACCAGCGGGATGAACTTCTCAGGGTATTGACATGGGCCGTAGTTGTTCGTAGGCCTGCCGATGACGACCGGGGTCCCGTATGTCTTGTGGGAAGAAAAGCACAGGAGATCCGCGGCCGCCTTGCTGGCGGCATAGGGATTTGTCGGGCGAAAAGGAGTCTCCTCTGTGAAGACGATCTCCGCAGGCGCAGGGCCATAGACTTCATCGGTGGAGACCTGAACGAACCTCTCCAGGGATCTTCCGCGCACGGCATCCAGCAAGGCCTGCGTCCCGAGTACATTGGTCTGGAGGAACGGAACGGGATCCATGATACTGCGATCCACGTGAGATTCCGCGGCGAAGTTAACCACTACATCGATTCCTTCGTCTAGGATCCGTGTGACCAGCGCAGAGTCCTGAATATCCCCCAGCACGAAGCGGTAGCGTCCTCCGCCATCACAGGACTGGATGTCCGCCAGGTTCGCCGGGTTCCCGGCATATGTCAGCTTGTCAAGGTTCACTATCGTCCACACGGACCGCGTTCGCAGCGCGTAGCGGATGAAGTTGCTTCCGATGAACCCCATTCCCCCTGTGACCAGCAGGCGCAACATCGGGGGTGCCGATGGCCGCCCTGTGCTATGTGGATTCATCGGTGCCTGGGCGCCCATGTGTACGGGATCGCCGGGTCGTCAAACGGCACTCTGTGCTCATCGGGCTCCTGATAGTTGTACGTCTCCGTTGGGATGTTCACGATCAACGCCAATCCAGTGCCAACCGCAGTGAAGCCATGGTAGACCATGGGGGGGATGACTACGAGGCGAGGACTCAAGGGGCCGATGAAGAACTCGTTAACCCGCCCACGGGTTGGGCTGTCCTCGCGAGCATCATAGAGCACGACCTTCGCGGTTCCGTGCACGCAGGAGAAGTAGTCCCATTGTCGGACGTGAAGATGCCAGGCCTTGACGACTCCAGGGTAGCACGCGGTCACATACGCCTGGCCAAAGCGCTGGAATTCCGGCCAGTCGCCTCGAAGCATCTCCATCAGGTAGCCCCGATCGTCTGGGGTGAGCCTCTGCGGACGCACGAGAACACCTTGGATCAAATCCATCGGTCAGCCCCCATTAACCCTGCGGGCGACTCACACGCAGACGTGCCCGCTGCCGGAGATACCCGCTCAGCGCTTCCTGCCAGGGTGGTAGGTCGTCGGCACCAATCTGTGCAAGCCTCGATCGTGCCAGCACGGAGTAGCTCGGGCGGCGAGCCCGCGCCGAAAACTCCGCGCTGCTGATCGGCTCGATACTCGCGGTAATCCCGCACAGCGCGAGGGCCGTCTTTGCGAACTCAAACCAAGAGCATTGCCCCGCATCCGTGATGTGATACACCCCATAATCGTCACAGGACAGCAGTTCCCCGATCTTTCGAGCAACATCAACGGCCGCAGTCGGCGCGAGCACCTGATCGTCCACAACCCGGATCGGCTGGCCTCGCTCTGCTGCGCGCACTATCTTCTCCACGAAGTTCCCACGCCTGGTGCCTGCGCCTGCCACCCCGTAGAGCCCGGAGGTCCGTATGACGTAGTAACGCCGCACAAGACTGCGCACGAAGAATTCCCCGGCCAGCTTTGAGATTCCATAGACTGAGAGCGGATTTGGAGCATCATCTTCTGAATAGGGACTCGCTTTCCTCCCATCGAAGACATAGTCAGTACTAACATGGACCAGCGTGCAATCGAGATCAGCGCACACCTGTGCTAGGTTGCGCACCGCGTAGGTGTTCACCCAGAAGGCGCGTTCCGGTTCGGTTTCACAGTCGTCGACCCTGGTGAGGGCGGCGGCATTGATGACGACCTCGGGCCGGATCTTGGCTATTGTCCTTCGCGTATACACGAAGTCGCACACATCCAGCTCGAGGCGACCGAATGCCGCGAGATCGTTGCCGGATAGGGCCTGGACCAGCTCATGTCCCAGCTGACCGGTCGCGCCGGTGATCACGATCTTCATGGAGTCCTCCTCAGCATATAGGTCGGGAAGACTCGCCCGCGTTAGCCCCTGGTCTAGACCACAATTGGCCGCAGGGTAGCCGGCAACATTGCACCGTCAACGCCGGATTCGTTGCGCTTGGGCTGATTCCTACTTCGTTCTTCCGGCCGCCCGCCCGGGCCGTCCAAGTCCTACAGCTCGACCTCGGAGTCCTCGCCAACGATGAGCCGGCAGACGCTACGGTTTCCCGGGGCTCGCCGCACGACCGCGTTCTTGCCGAGAAGGCTGTCCTCAAGCCGCGCCACACCGATTACGCGCGCCCCGTCCATCATCACCAGGTGCTCCACCGTCGAGTCCGCCACCAGGCACCCGGAGCCGATGCTGGAGTAGGGACCGACGAACGACCGCTCGATGACGGTACCCTCTCCGATCACAGCAGGACCCCGGACGGTCGAGCCGATTAGGCGCGCGCCAGCGCCCAGTGACACGCGGCCGTCCGCCCGGCTGCTGGGACCAATCTCACCGCGCAGATCGCGCTCGATGCACTCGTCAAGGATGACGCGGTTGGCCTCTAGCAGGTCATCCTTCTTGCCGGTATCCAGCCACCAGCCATTCAAGATCGTACTGTGCACGCGCCTGCCCTGCTCCAGCAGACGCTGGATCGCATCGGTGATCTCGAGCTCGCCCCGATGTGAGGGTTGCAGCGTGTCTATCGCCTGATGGATCTCCGATGAGAAGACATAGACACCTACCAGCGCCAGGCGGCTGGGGGGATCCGCGGGCTTCTCCACCAGGCGTAGCACGCGGCCTGCGCCGTCCACCTCCGCCACGCCGAACAGCCTCGGGTCGGCGACCTCCTTCAGTAGTATCGCCGCATCGGCCCCGGTCTCGGCCAGCGACCGCGTGAAGTCGCGGATCCCCTGCCCGATGAGGTTGTCGCCAAGGTACATCACGAAGGGATCCTCGGCCAGAAAGTCGCGCGCCACCTTGATGGCGTGCGCGAGCCCGAGCGGCTGCGGCTGCACGATGAACGTAAACTGCAGGCACCAGGGATTCGCTTCCAGCGCCGCCCTGATCTGCCCGCCGGTTTCCGGCGAGATGACAACCCCGACCCGCTCTAGGCCCGCGTCGCGCAGGTGCTGCATCACGTAGTGCAGGACGGGCCTGTTGGCCACCGGCACGAGCTGCTTGGCCATGGAGTATGTGAGAGGACGCAGCCGCGTACCCGTTCCACCAGCGAGGACGAGGGCCTTCACGGAAGGCTTCCCGGGCGCGGAGGAAGCTCGGGCCCCAGTGCACGCTCGGCCCCCATTGTCAGGGCGGCGGTGAG
>VFZS01000190.1 GCA_016871095.1 Acidobacteriota bacterium | reverse complement strand
CCCCGGAGAAGTACCTGGTGCCCGGGACGCGCGCCTGGCTGGAGACCTTGCACCAGCGCGGGCTGACCATGTACCTGGCCAGCGGAACGGATCAACCCTACATGCGTGAGGAAGCGCGGCTGTTGGGCGTGGACCGCTACTTCGACGGCCGCGTCTACGGCGCGCTGGACGACTACAAGAGTTTTTCCAAACAGATCCTGATCCAGCGTCTCATCGCCTCCGCCGAGTGCCGCGGCGAGGAGTTCCTGGGCTTCGGCGACGGCTACGTCGAGATCGAGAACATCAAGGAAGTGGGCGGCGTGGCGGTGGGCGTGGCCACCGCCGAGCCGGAGTGCCAGGTGGTGGACGAGTGGAAACGGAAGCGGCTGATCGGCGTGGGGGCGGACTTCATCGTCCCCAACTTCCTGTGCCACGACGAGATGCGGGAGGCGCTGTTCGGGGAATGAAATCCAAGTACGAGGTCTTCGACCGTTCGCGGCTGCGCATCCGGCCGCTGGCCGAGCGCGCGCACGAGCTGACGCTGGAACGCTGGCTCGCGCTGGAAGATCCCACCCCGGAGTACTCGCACCCCGAGCTGCCCGAGGTGGCCGCGCGCCTCGTGGCGGCCCGCCAGAGCGGCGCGGCGCGCCTGCTCATGATGGGCGCGCATGTGATCCGCGCCGGGGTGAACCGGCACATCATCGACCTGCTGGAGCGGGGTTTCGTGGATCATATCGCCATGAACGGGGCCGGCGCCATCCACGACTACGAGCTGGCGCGCATCGGCGCCACCACCGAGAGTGTGGCCCGCTATGTCCGCACCGGCGAGTTCGGTCTGTGGCGGGAGACCGGCGAGCTGAACGAGTGGATCGCCGAGGCCGCCCGGGAGGGCCTCGGACTCGGCGAGAACGTGGGCCGGCGCATCCAGGAATCGGACTACCCGCACCGGGGCTTGAGCGTCCTCGCCGCGGCGTACCGGCTGGGCGCGCCGGTGACCGTGCACGTGGGGATCGGTTACGACATCCTGCACCAGCACCCCAATTGCGACGGCGCGGCGCTGGGCGCCGCCAGTTACCGCGATTTCCTCATCTTCGCGCGCGCCGTCGAGCGGCTCGAGGGCGGCGTGCTGCTGAGCTTCGGCTCGGCTATCATGGCGCCCGAAGTGTACTTGAAAGCCCTGGCCATGGCGCGCAACGTGGCCGCGCAGAAGGGCCGCTCCATCCGGCTTTTCGCCACGGCGGTGTTCGACCTGGCGCCTATTGGCGGCGACTTCCGCCGCGAGCTTGACAAGACCGATCCCGGCTACTACTTCCGCCCGCACAAGACCATCCTGGTGCGGACAGTGGCTGATGGCGGAGAAAGCTACTACTTCTGTGGCGACCACCGGGCCACCTTCCCGGCGCTGCGCCGCGCCATTCTTGAGGCATCGCTATGAGAGCGGTGGAAATCCTGGCCTCCTTCCCGAAACTGTCCGTCCTGGTGGTGGGCGATATCTGCCTGGACCGCTGGTGCAGCTATGATCCGTCCGCTTCGGAGCCTTCGGCCGAGACCGGCATCTCGCGCCTCGGAGTAGTGTCCACCGAGGTGACGCCTGGGGCCGGGGGCACGGTGGCCAACAACCTGGTGGCGCTGGGCGCCGGCCGGGTGACGGTGCTGGGCGTCGCCGGTGACGACGGTTTCGGCTTCGAGCTGAAGCGCGCGCTCCAGGCGCGCGGAATCGACAGCCGGCTGATGGTGACCGCGCCGGGCTGGTTCACTTTCACCTACACGAAGCTGCTGAACGCCGCTACCGGCGTGGAAGACCAGCCGCGGGTGGATTTCATCAACACCCGTCCCTTGCCACAGGCGGTGGAGTGGGAGCTGCTCAAGCGGCTGGGGCCGGCGATCGAGGAACACCACGTCATCCTGGTGGCCGACCAGGCGGAAACCGATCAGGGGGGCGTGGTGACGGCGGGAGTGAGAAACCTGCTGGCGGAGCTGGCCCAGCGCTACCCGGAGAAGATCCTCTGGGTGGATTCGCGGAGGCGCACTGAGCTGTTCCGCAAGGTCATCGTGAAGCCGAACCGGGAGGAGGCCCAGGCCGCCTGCCGGCGCCGGTTCGGCGCGGTGGACTACCAGCGGCTGCGCCGGCACGTGGAGAGCCCGCTGCTGGTGGTTACACAAGGGGCCGAGGAAGTGCTGCTGGTTCAGGAGGACGGCGTGACCTCAGCGCCCGCCCAGCGGGTGGAG
This sequence comes from Acidobacteriota bacterium, assembly GCA_016871095.1. Classification (GTDB taxonomy): domain Bacteria; phylum Acidobacteriota; class Terriglobia; order Bryobacterales; family Bryobacteraceae; genus VFZS01. The sequence continues at coordinate 6,700 of VFZS01000190.1, read as the reverse complement.
CGTCCCGTGGACATCTGCGGGGCCGGCGACAGTTTCTCCGCCGGCGCTGCGCTGGCCCTGGCGGTGACCGGCGCCCCCGTCGAGGCGGCGCGATTCGGCAACCTGGTAGCCTCCATCACCATCATGAAGAAAGGAACCGGCACGGCCTCTCCCGATGAGGTGCAGGCCGCCGAGGAAGAGAGCGCTCAGTGAACACGCTGGCCATCGACGTCGGCGGCACCAAGTTCACCATGGCGGTCTTCGAGGGGGACCGCCTGGCGCTGCGCGAATCGCGCTCCACCGACCGGGAGGGCGGGCGCGACTGGATGCTGGAGCAGATCGTGGCTCTGGGCCGCCAGTGGCGCAAGGACCGGCCGCTGGAGCGTTGCGGAATCGGCTTCGGCGGCCCCGTGCGGTTCGCCGAGCAGCGCGTGGCGCTGTCCACGCATGTGGGCGGTTGGCAGGATTTCGCGCTGCCGGCCTTCCTCGAGAGGGAACTGGGCGTGCCCGCGGTCATGGACAACGATGCCAATGTGGGCGCTCTGGGCGAGGCGGTCTACGGCGCCGGGGCCGGCTGCTCCCCGCTGTTCTACATGAACATGGGCACGGGGATCGGCGGGGGGGTGGTGGTAGACGGCCAGGTGTTCCGCGGCGCGGACTCCTGGGCCGGCGAGGTCGGCCACCTGACGGTGCGCCCCGACGGGCCGGTCTGCCTGTGCGGGGCGCGCGGCTGCCTTGAGCGCATGTGCTGCGGCCTGTGGCTGGAGCGCGACTACGGCCGCCCGGCGCGGGAGCTGCTTCAGGATCAGGGCTTCGTCGGCCGCTATGTGGTGGACCTGGCGCTGGGGATCAAGTCCGCCATCATGTTGCTGAACCCGGCGCGGGTGGTCATCGGCGGCGGCATCGCCAAGGCCGGCGAGGCGCTGTTCGTGCCGCTCCGCGAGGAACTGCGGCGGCAGATCACGTCCTGGTCCGGGGCGCGCATCGACGTGATGCCGTCCGCGCTGGGCGACGACAGCGTGCTGTGGGGGGCGCTGGCGCTGGCGCAACCAGAAGTCGGGAGTCAGAAGTCAGAACTCAGGAGTCAGAATGGGGTATCCCGAGCAGTACAAACAGGCTCTGCTGAAGACCATAGACGCCATCGCTCCGGAACCGGTTGAGCAGGCCATCCGCTGGTTTGAGGAGGCCCGCGCCCAGGGGCGGCAGATCTTCGTGTGCGGCAACGGCGGAAGCGCGGCCACCGCCTCCCATTTCGTCACCGATTTGGTCAAGGGGGCCAGCTACAACCGCCCCCTCCGCTTCCGCATCATGGCCCTGACCGACTCGATGTCCACGCTGAGCGCCTACGCCAACGACGTGAGTTTCGAATGCGTCTTCGTCGAGCAGTTAAAGAATTTCGCCCGGCCGGGCGATCTAGTAATGGGCATCAGCGGGTCCGGAAACTCGCCCAACGTGCTGCGCGCCCTCGAGTACGCCAACTCGCTGGGCTGCCGGACACTGGCGTTAACCGGCCGGGACGGCGGGCAACTGGCCCCGCTGGCGCAGTTGAGCATCCGGGTGGCCGAGCCGCACATGGGCCGCATCGAAGACGCACACATGATCGTCTGCCACATGATCGGCTACCACTTCATGGATGCCGGCTCATGAGGGCGGTGCTGGCTTGGAGCAGGAGGCGACACGTCAAGAGCGCATTGAGGCCTGTCTGACGGAGGTCCTCCGGCAGCCGGATTTTCCTGCCATCTCGCAGCACATCCAGCAGTTGATGCAGGCGTTGCAGGACGATGAGGCCTCCTTCCGCTACCTGACTTCGCTGGTGTTGCGCGACTACAGCCTCACCCTTAAGGTGCTGCGCACGGCCAACTCGGCGCAGTACAACCGCTCGGGACGCCCCATCCTGTCAGTCAGCCACGCCGTTGTCCTGCTGGGCGCGGAGGCCATCCGCTGCCTGGCCGGCAGCCTCACCTTGTTCGATCACTTTCGCAGGCTCTCGCCGGGGCTGAAGGAGCTGATGCTGCTCTCGTTGCTGACCGCCAACCAGGCCCGCGCGGCCGCCATCCAACTGCGCTTCCCGCACCGGGAAGAGGCCTACCTGTGCGGGATGCTGTGCAATCTGGGCGAAGTCTTGATCGCCTGTTACTTCCCCCAGCAGTACACCGCTATCCTCCGCTTGGTCAAGGAGGAGAACCGCTCCGCCCAGGAGGCCTGCCACGAAGTGCTCGGTTTCGCCTATGCGGAGCTCGGCCAGGCGGTGGCGCGGCACTGGAAGATGCCCGAGTCGGTGGAGCGCTGCATCCGGGACCCGGGGACGAAGCCTCAGGCGGAGGGAGTGGACCACGCCGGCCTGTTGGGCCACCTCGTCGCCTTCAGCCACGGCCTCACTACCGCGGTCTACCGGCGCGACCAGGAAGGCGTCCGCTCCCGGGTCAACCTGCTGATCCAGGACCACCTTCCCGTCCTCGCGCTCCGCAAGGACGACGTGGACCGCATCCTGGATTCGGCCCTGCTGGACACCAAGAGCACTTTCCAACTGCTGAATATTCCGCTGGACAGCCTGCGCCTTAGCCGCCAGACGGAGGCCACCATCGCCGCCTCCCCGGAGCCGGCCCCGGCCGCCCCCGAAAGCCCGGCCGACATCGCCGGGCTGTCCACCAGCGCCGATCTGTGGGAGCAACTGACCCGCGAGATCGAGGACTTGCTGCACCGCGGCGCGGAGTTGCAGCTCAGCAACGTCCTGCTGATGATCCTCGAGGCCATCTACCGTGGGGGGCGGTTCGACCGCGTGCTCTTCGGCCTGGTCAACCCCGAGCACACCCATGTCCACGGGCGGGTGGCTCTTGGCGAAGGGGCGGAGGCCCTCCGGGAGCGGTTCCGCTTCCCTCTGTCGCCGCGCGGCGGGCCGATCGGCGCGGCGCTCCACCTGGCGCGGGAGTTGTTCCTGCCCGGTTACGGCGGCGCCACTTTCGCCGAAGCCGAGACGCTGAAGATGCTGGGCGCCGCCGGCTTCGGTTTGCTGCCCATCGTGGTGGACCGCGTGCTCGTGGGCTGCCTGTATTTCGACCGGATGAACTACGTTTGGCGGCCCGACCCGCAGACCGCCAAACTGCTGGAGAAGCTGCGCGACCTCGCCGCCGTGGCGATCCAGAAGAGCCGCGCCGCCACGCGGGACTGAGCAGCGGCTTTCGGTACCATGGTGTTCATGCCGACCGTGATCTGTACACTCCTGGCCGCCCTGTGGTTGCAGCTTCCCGCCCAGCCGAAAGTCGAGCTGCTGTGGCCCAACGGCGCGCCCGGGGCAGCGGGCAGCGAGGACGCCGACCGGCCCACCCTCAGCATCCACCTGCCCGCTCCCGAAATGGCGGTCGGCGCCGGCGTGGTGGTCTGCCCCGGCGGCGGCTACCGCGCCCTAGCGATGGACCACGAGGGCCAGCAGATCGCCCAGTGGCTGAATTCCCTGGGCGTAGCCGCGTTCGTCCTCAAGTACCGCCTGGGACCCCGCTACCGCCACCCCGCGCCGCTTCAGGACGCCCAGCGCGCCATCCGCACGGTCCGGCTGCGCGCCCGGGAGTTCGGCCTCGCGCCCGACCGCATCGGCATCTGGGGATTCTCCGCCGGCGGCCACCTGGCCTCGACCGCCGCCACGCACTTCGATGCCGGCAACCCCGCGGCCGCCGAGCCCCTCGAGCGCCTCAGCTCCCGGCCGGACTTCGCCATCCTGGCCTACCCCGTGATTTCCTTCACTACCGAGTTCACCCACCGCGGATCCCTCAATAACCTGCTCGGAGAGAACCCCGACCCCAAGCTCGTCGAGCTGCTCTCTAGCGAGAAGCAGGTCACTTCCCGGACGCCCCCGACGTTTCTGTTCCACACCACCGAAGACAAAGGCGTGCCGCCGGAGAACAGCATCCTGTTCTATCTGGCCCTGCGCCGCGCCGGCGTGCCCGCCGAGATGCACATCTACGAGCGTGGCAAGCACGGCGTGGGTCTGGCCCCCACCGACTCGGTGCTCTCCACCTGGGCCGGCCGCCTGGCCGATTGGCTGCGGGCGCGCGGCCTGCTCACGCTACAATAGAAGCAGGCCCGCTGGGATCGGGCTATCGGGGAGTTCACATGATCAACCTGCCAGGAGCCGGGGTATCCCTGCTTGTGGCGCTGCTGGCGGTCCTGGGCGCGTGCCAGGCCCGGCAGGACCATTCACCGGTCAAGGGGGGCAACATGTCCAGGGTGGCAGCCTGGGAAGGAGTGGTGAACGCGCCGGAGTTTCCTCCGGATCTCGAGTGGCTCAACACCGGCCGGCGGCTCACTCTGCGCGCGTTGCGCGGCAAGGTGGTGTTGCTGGATTTCTGGACCTACTGCTGCATCAACTGCATGCACATCCTGCCGGATCTCGAGAAACTGGAAGAGAAGTACCCCGACGAGCTGGTCGTCATCGGGGTGCACTCGGCGAAGTTCATCAACGAGAAGGACACGGAGCAGATCCGGCAGGCCATCCTGCGCTACCGCATACGGCATCCCGTGGTCAACGACCGCGATATGGAGGTGTGGCGGAGCTACAGCGTCAACGCCTGGCCCACCGTGGCGCTCATCAACCCGCGCGGGAAGATCGTTGCCATGCGCTCGGGCGAAGGCGTCTTCGAGCCTCTCGACGCGGCCATCCAGCAGGTCATCCGGCACTTCGAGGCCAAAGGCGAGCTGAAGCGCGCGCCGCTGGACACCGTACCCGAGGAGACCCGCCGCCCCGCCACCTTACTCGCATTTCCGGGTAAGGTCTCGGCGGACCCGGCCCGCGGGCGGCTGCACGTCACGGACTCGAACCATCACCGCGTCATCATCACCCGCGCCGACGGGGCCATCCAGGAAGTCATCGGCGGCGGCGCCAGCGGCTTCGAGGACGGCCCCTTTGAGAAAGCCGCGTTCCGGCAGCCGCAGGGCACGGCGCTGGATGGGGATACCCTCTACATCGCCGACACCGGGAACCACGCCATCCGCGCTGCCAATCTGCGCACGCGGCAGGTGACCACCGTGCTGGGCACGGGCCGGCAGGCGCGCCAATTCAACGTGCCGGGCCGCGGCACGAGCGTGGCCCTGAGTTCGCCATGGGACCTGGCGGCGCACGAGGGCAAGCTCTACATCGCCATGGCGGGATCGCACCAGCTCTGGGTGGCGGATCTCAAGACCTGGGAAGCACAACCCTACGCCGGCTCCGGCCGGGAGGCGCGTATCGACGGGCCGCTCCTTGCCGCCGCTCTGGCCCAACCCAGCGGCCTCGCCACCGGCGGCAGGAAGCTCTACTTCGCCGACAGCGAGACCAGCTCGGTGCGCTGGGCGGACCTCGGCGACCCCGGGCAGGTGGGGACCCTCATCGGCGAGGACCTCTTCGAGTTCGGCGACCGCGACGGCACGCGCCCGCGCGCCCGGCTCCAGCATCCGCTGGGAGTCGCCTTCAAGGACGGCCTGCTCTACGTGGCCGACACCTACAACTCGAAGATCAAGATCATCGATCCCGCGCGCGGCGCCAGCCTCACCTTCGCGGGCACGGGCCGGCACGGCGACGGCGACGGCACGCTCACCGACGCCGCCTTCAACGAGCCGGGCGGCCTGGCCTTCCTCGACGGCAAGCTGTACGTGGCCGACACCAACAACCACCTCATCCGGGTGATTGACCTGGAGGCCAAACAGGTTCGGACGCTCGAGTTCACCAACCAGGACATGCTGGCGCGCCTCGACCTCGAACGCTTCCGCGGGAGGCTCCTCCAGACTCGGGCGGCGGTGCTGCGGCCCGGAGCGGCCACGCTGCAACTGGCGCTGGCCCTGCCGCCGGGCTTCAAGCTGGCGCGCGGCGCCCCCTTCCACCTGAAGTGGTCTTCGAGCGACCAGAGCGCAGTCCGCTTCCAGGTGGAGCCGAAGGCGTTCGACCTCGGCAATCCCCGCTTCCCGCTCGAAGTGCCGCTGCACGCGGCCGCCGGTGACACCGAGCTGACCGTGGACGCCGTGGTCTACTACTGCGACGACAAGTCCACCGCCTGCTACGTCGATACCCTGCGCCTCAAGACCCCCGTCCGCGTACTCCCCGGCGCCCCCGCCGGTCTCACCCTCACCCTCCCCGTCCGCCGCCCGCCAGGGATACCCGCCCGTGGGGCAGACTCTCAGTCGGCGCGGGGCTCTTAGCCCCAATTCGGTTCACTTGAGCACAGACCACTCGCTCACGCTCGTGGCTCCGCTGCACTTGCCTCAGGTTCGCGAGCCGTAGCCGAGCCGCGAGCGTCAGCGAGCGGTCGGGTTTACGCAAAGTGAACAGCATTGCTGTTAGCCCGCATTTCCATTATCGAGCACTTACTCGTAACTTCGTGAGGGCCTCCGACGCCTTTATTCATGCGGGTTTGGGCACGATGATGCGCTTGTCCCCTGACGTGAGACAACCAGTCAAGACACTGTTGGGGAGTTGTTTCCGCGGGTGGGCTTTATCGTCACCAACCTGGAGACGGACAGCCGGGCGGTGGTGCGGTTCTACAACCAGCGGGGCACCGCCGAGCAGTGGATCAAGGACCGCCACGCCGAAGCCGGAGGTGCACACAGAATCATGTGCGGGTTGACACGTGGGGGGGGCGGGTCTATATTCGGCGTGTCCGGGAGTCGAAAACGGAAATCCCGCTACACTTGACTCCAGTCTCGCTGGTATCAGTTGATTGAGGAAAGGGAGGATCGAAATGCTGAAACATTTGGC
>VFZS01000189.1 GCA_016871095.1 Acidobacteriota bacterium | reverse complement strand
CCGCGGCGGTATTCGACGCAACGACCTCATGAGCCAATCCGGGCGGAGCGACGGCGTGAGCCACGGTATGCGCGAAGCTTGTGCTATGCTATTAGCATCAGAGTGGGGCTGCGCAACTCAGGGGCCGCGGGGGCAAAACAAGCCGCTCCGGCGGCGACTTAGTAAGGAGATGCTACTGTGGTTGAGAACAACAAGCGGCTGGTTCGGCGCTTGGTGGACGAAGTGTGGAATCAGGGAGACCTCGGCCTGATCGACGAGATAGTCAGCCCTGACTACGTCCGGCACGACCCGTCCTGGCCCGGCCAGATTCAGGGACCCGAGGCGTACAAGGAATACGTTTCCACTCTGCGGCAGGCCTTCGCCGATGGCCGGATCACGGCCGAAGACCTTATTGCCGAGGACAGCAAAGTGGTGGTGCGCTGGGTGATGAGGGGAACTCACCAGGGTGAGTTCCTGGGCATCCCCCCCACGTGGCGGGAAGTAGACGTGAGCGGCGTGACCATCATCCGCTTCGAGAACGGCAAGGTGGCCGAGGGCTGGGACGGCTACGACGCCCTGGGCCTGATGCAGCAACTCGGCGTGGTTCCCTAGTCCCGTGCCCGCCTGATTCGGCACGTTGCCGAGCGTTTGGGCAGTCAGCCAACACGGGCATGCGCAGAAACGGGCGCGAACTTCGTGAGGCGGGCACGGGACTAGCGCGGCGAGCCTCCCAAGACAGTGGTATTATCGGCGCGGAGGTAGTAGTGCGTCCCTTCGTGTCTATGGTTGTCATGGCCGCCGCCCTGGCGGCGCAGAATCCCTACGGCCGCATCACCGGGCGCATCACCGATGCCACCGGGGCGATGGTGTCCGGGGCCGCGGTGCGCGTCGTCAACGTCGACACCAACGTGGCCACCGAGACCGCCAGCAACACTGAAGGCAACTTCGAGGTCCCCAACCTCAACCCCGGCCGGTACCGCGCAGAGGTCCAGATGCAAGGCTTCAAGCGGCACGAACGCGGGCCGCTGGAGCTGCGCGTGGGCGATGTGCTCAGCCTCGAGATTGCGCTGGAGTTGGGCGCCCTCTCCGACAGCGTGACCATCACGGCGGAAGCGCCGCTGCTGGAGTCGGCCACCTCCAGCCTGGGCCAGGTGGTGGATAACCGGCGCATCCTGGACCTGCCGCTGCCGGGCGCCAGCCCCATGTACCTGACGCAGCTCGCCCCGGGCGTGGTGTCCACCAACCCGCCCACGCACGGCTGGCTGCCGCACGCGGTGGACGCCGTTTCCAATGTGGCCACCGACGGCACCCGCACGCGCTCGAGCGAATTCACCCTGGACGGCATCCCCAACATGAGCCAGGGCGGGCAGCTCTCGTTTTCCCCGCCGCCGGAGATGATCCAGGAGTTCCGCGTCCAGACCGCCTCCTTCGACGCCGCGGTGGGCCATTTCACCGGGGCGCACGTGAACATGGTGCTCAAGAGTGGGACCAACACGCCACACGGCAACCTGTTGTTCTCGCACGTCAGCCGGCCGCTCATCACGCGCCCCTTTTTCACCAACCGTTTCATCTACGACACCTCGACCGGGCCGGTTACGCAGGAAAAGATCAACCAGGCCTGGCCCCCGGTGAAGACCAACCGCTACCGGGCCACGGTGAGCGGGCCGGTCCTGCTGCCGCGCCTCTACGACGGCCGCAACCGCACCTTCGGCACTTACGGCCTGGACATACTGGACCGCATCCGTCCCGAGCAGGCCTTCTTCACCGTGCCCACCGTGCGCCAGCGCACCGGCGATTTCTCCGAGCTGCTGGCGCTGGGGAGCCAGTATCAGATTTACGATCCGGCCACCATCGCGGCGGCGGCGGGCGGTCGCTTCAGCCGGCAGCCGCTGGCGGGCAACCTGATACCGGCGGCGCGGCTGGATCCCATGGCCAGGAAGATTCTGGAGTACTACCCGCTGCCCAACGCCGCGGGCTCGGTGGACGGCCGCCAGAACTACTCCGACCCGCAGCCGCGCCGCATTGACTATCACAGCCACACCGCGCGGGTGGATCAGGCTCTCGGCGCCAGCCATCGCCTGTACGGGTCGCTCACCTGGTCCTACCTGCTGGAGTCCTGGGCCGACGCCTTCCACAACATCTCCAAAGGGATGGCGCGCAACCGCCAGCACCGCGGCCTGGCGCTGGACGACGTGATCACGCTGCGGCCCGACCTGGTGCTGAATCTGCGCTACGGTCTCACGCGCTTCATTCTGTGGGACCGCCCGGTCAGCATAGGTCTTGATCTGGCCTCATTAGGTTTCCCCGCCAGGCTGGCCAGTCAACTGGACGGCAAGACCACCACCTTTCCGGAAATCGTTCCGTCGGGTTACGCCACGCTCGGCGCCAACAGCGGGTTCCGGCCCATCACCACCTACCACACCTTCTCGGGGAGCGCGACCCACCTGCGCGGCAACCACAGCCTGCGCCTGGGGGGCGAGTTGAGAGTGCTCCAGGAAAACAACTACGACTACGGCTACGTCTCGCCGCGCATCGAGTTCGGGCAGGCCTGGACCCGGGGGCCCATGGACAACTCGCCGATGGCGCCGATCGGGCAGTGCCTGGCTTCGTTTCTGCTGGGCCTGCCCAGCGGCGGCTACATCGACCGCAACGCCTCCTATGCGCAGCAGTCGTCTTTCCTCGGCTTCTACTTGCAGAACGACTGGAAAGTGAAGTCGGCGCTTACCGTCAACCTGGGCTTGCGGTGGGAGCTGGAAACGCCGCTCACTGAACGGTTCAACCGCAGCACCCGGGGCTTTGATTTCGCCACCGCCAATCCCATCGAGGCGGCCGCGCGCGCGGCGTATGCCCGCGCTCCCATTCGCGAAGTGCCGCCGGATCAGTTCCGGACTCCGGGCGGGCTGCTGTTCGCCGGCGTAGGCGGCGTGCCGCGCCACCTGTTCGACGCCGACGCCAACAACTTCTCGCCCCGCATCGGGCTGGCCTACCGGCTGCGGCCGCAGATGGTGCTGCGCGCCGGCTACGGCGTGTTCTTCACCTCGATCGGCGCCGACCGCAGCGACGTCATCCAACAGGGCTTCAGCCAGCGCACCAACCTCACCCCCAGCCTCGACAATGGCCTCACCTTCCGCGCCACGCTGGTCAATCCCTTCCCTGACGGCCTGCTGGAACCCGCCGGCGCATCCGAGGGACTCAAAACCTACCTCGGCCGGGCGCCCAGCTTCTTCTGGCCGCAGCGGAGGCCCGGCTACATGCAGCGCTGGAGTCTCAACCTCCAGCGGGAGTTCCCCCATCGCGTCCTGCTGGAGGTGGGCTACGTGGGCAACCGCGGCACCGGCCTGGGCATGGGCGAGGACTTCAGTCCCACCCCGGCGCGCTACCTGAGCAGATCGCCGGTGCGCGACCAGGCCACCATCGACTACCTGAGCCAGGCGGTGCCGAACCCCTTCTACGGGATGCCCGAGTTCACTGGCTCGGGCTTGCAGGGCCGCAACGCGAGCCTGGCGCAACTGCTGCGGCCGTTCCCGCACTTCACGGGCGTCAGCAGCACGCTGGACAACGGCTTTTCCTGGTACCACTCGCTCCAGGCCCGCGTCGAGAAGCGCTTCTCCCACGGCTACACTTTGCAGGCCAGCTACACCTGGTCGAAGTTCATGGAGGCCATCGAGAAGCTGAACTCCACGGACCTGCATCCGCACCACGTGATCTCGCCGCAGGACCGGCCGCATCACATCGTGGTGAGCGGCATTTACGAGCTGCCGTTCCGCGCGCGCGGCTGGTGGAATCACCTGGCGGGGGACTGGTCGGTGCAGGGGATCTACCAGGGTCAGAGCGGGCCGCCCCTCGGCTTCGGCAACATTCTCTTCTACGGCAACGTCCACGACATCGTGCTGCCGCGGGCGGAACGCAAGGTGGAGCGCTGGTTTAACACTGGGGCGGGCTTCGAGCGGGATTCGCGCCTGCAACTAGGCTCGAACATCCGCGCGTTCCCGCTGCGTTTCACCGGGTTGCGCCAGGACGGCTACAACAACTGGGACCTGTCGCTGTTCAAGAACATCCGGCTGAAGGAGCGGCTGACCTTCCAGTTGCGCGCGGAGGCGCAGGACGCCTTCAACCACGCCATGTTCGCGGCGCCCAACACCGCGCCCACCAACACGCTGTTCGGGCAGGTCAGCTCCATTGTGGGCACCGAGCAGCGCCGCATCCAGGTGGGCGGAAAACTGACCTGGTAGGCGGGGGTTAGCCCGAAGGCAGTGCACTTGGGGCACGACCGCCCGCTGACGGTCGCGGCTCGGCAAGGTGCGCCGAAGCCGGTTGCCGAGTCGCGAGCGTCCGCGAGCGGTCCTGAACCTTGTTGGCCTCAGCCCAGGTAGTCGAAGAGGCTGCTCCTGGGCAGCAGGGCTCGCGCATTCATGGCCGCCTCCACGTGGGTGCGCGCCTGGGACAGCTCGAGCGCGGCGGCGGCGATGTCGGCGTCCTGGAGGTTGCCCAGGGCGGTGCGCTCGCGCAGCTCCAGCTTGGCGGCGAACTGGAGGGCCTCATCCACGCGGTTCTGCACCACGCCGGCGTAGGCCAGCTCGGCGCTGAGCTGCTCGCGGGCGGAGCGTACCTGCTGAAGCGCGTCGTTGACCGCCTGGGTCTGGGCATCCAACTGGGTGTTGTAGGCGGGATCCTCAAACGGGACGGTGGGCCCGTTCGCCAGCGCCAGCCGTAGCGCATTGACGGCGGCAAAGATGTTCTTGCTGGCGCCGGGGTTGTCGAAGATCTGTTGGGCGGTCCGCGACAGCGCGAAGCGGGTGCCGCCTGGGTGCATCATCTCGCGCGTGGCGTCCGAGCCGGCGTAGGCCGTAACGCCGCTGGGCGCGGACAGGTCCAGGGCGTAGGGAGCCGCCTGGTCGTTGTCGCCGCTGAACAGGTAGCGCCCTTCGGCATTGGCGCCGGCCGCCACCACCAGTTGCTCGAGCACGCCCTGAACGGTGGCGGCCAGGGTGCCGCGCGTCTCCGGGCTGGTCAGCGAACTGGCGCCCTGGGCCCCCACGTTCACCGCCTGGTCCAGGGACCGCATGGCGGCCGACAGCACCTGCTCCGCGGTGTCGGCTTCGTTCTTGGCGCGGTTCAGGTTGGTGCGTATCTGGACCACTTCTTCCAGGTGCTGGCGGGCCAGCAACAGATCCTGCAAGCTGTCGGGAGCGTCCGAGGGACTGCTGACTCGCAGCCCCGAGCTGATCTGGCGCTGGGCCCGCTCGGCGCGCGCCTGAATACGGGCCAGATCCACCAGGAAACGGGCGGCTGAGGGCTCCAGCGCGTTAATCATGCCTCCTCCTAGCGGATCAGATTGATGGCGATCTCGGTCAGTTCATCCAGCACCGTCACCAGCCGGGCACTAGCCTGGTAGGCGCGCTGGAACTGGATCAGATGGATGGCCTCTTCATCCAGGGAGACGCCGGATATCTCGTCGCGCAGTGCGCGGGCCTGGAGCAGCAACAGCTCGTTGGTCCGGGTGTCCTCCCGGGCGGTCTCCAGAGCTCGCCCCATGTTGCGGGCCAAAGCCCCATAGAACTGCATGAAAGTGGCCCCGTCGATCTCGGCGGAGTTGGCCAGTTCCATCAGGTTCAGCACATTGGCGTTGCCGCCCGGGGCGCCCGGCAGCGCCGCGGCCAGTTGGTCGGGGGTGATCGAGGTCACGCGCAGACCGAAAGCCGCCCCCGCCGCCCCGTCGTAGCTGAACAGGGCCGCCCCCGGCTGGCTGTTCAAATCCACCCCCGACGCCAGGACCGCATTGACCCGGTCAGCCAGCGTCTCCGCCAGGCGGTTCAGGTCGTTCAAGTAGGAGGGTAGGGTGGTATTGCGGTGCTGAAGCAGCCCGCCCAGCCGTCCCCGGACAACCTGGGCGGTCACATCCACCCCCTGGGGGTCCACGATCACGGCGGCGCCGCCGCCGGTCTGAGCTGCGATCTTATATTGGCGGTCGCCCACCACCAGCGGGGTCTGTCCGCCCAGCAGGATGGTCACCGTGCCATCGGGCTGCCGCAGGGTGGTGAAGTTCACCAGTTCGGCCAGTTGCTCAAGCACCGTATGCAGCCGGGCGTCAAAGCCGGGGTCGCCGGCCATGCGGTAGTCCTGGCGCAGCGAGGCGTTGAGGTCGCGCACGATTCCGGCCAGATGGTTGATGGAATCCACGGTGTTGTGGATCTGCTGCTCGGCGGCGGTGCGCGCGCCGGCCAGCCCCTGAGCGGTATCGCGCACCCGCGCCGCCAGGTAGCCGGCCTGCTCGATGACCGCCGCCCGGGCGGCGGCGTCATTGGGCACCACGCTCCAGGAGGAGACGCTCTGGAAAAAGTGGTTCAGCGCCCCGGGTATGCCCGCGCCGCCGGTGACGTCGAAGTAGGCCTCGATGCGGCCCAGTTCGGATGCCAGTTGCCGGGACAGCCCGTACTCCTCCTGCCGCCGCCAGACCGCCTGTTCGGAATACCGGTCACGGTAGCTGTCCAAGCCGCCCGAGAGAATGCCTCCGGGCAATCCCAGGTCAGGTTCGAAGGCCAGTGAATCCACCAGCAGGCGCTGCTTGGCGAAGTTGGGAGTAGAGGCGTTGCTGACGTTGTTCTGGGTGGTCTCGAGGGCTTTCTCGAAGACCCGCAGAGAGCCCGCCGACGAGACCAGCGTGCCGAACAGACTCATACCCTTACCTCCGTGGGGACTACCCTTGCAGGCTCAGCCTCCGCGCGACCTGCGGCATGGCGGGCTGGCCCTGGGGGGTGTAACCGCAGGCAGTCGCATACAGCCGCTGCGCCCAACCCAGGCGCAGCGCCGCGGCGCCCTCGAGCAGGCTTCGCAGACGGGTTACCTCCTGGCGGAGTGATTCCAGGGCGCAGTGCGGCTCGGGCCCCCCGGCGGGTGCGGCTCTCAGGCACTCGGCCAGCCTGTGAAGCGCGCCGGTGGCCCTCTCCAGGTTGGGCCAAGTGCTCTCCAGCGCTTCGGCGGTGGGCGTTCGCAGGTGGGCCTGCGCCTCGGCCACGCCGGCCAGCGCCTCCTGGATTGCCAGCCGCCACTCGCCGCTCCCCATTACCCGCCTCGCAGCGCCTCATCCACCAGCTTGCGGCTGACCGCGGCGGCATCCACCTGGTACTTGCCGGACTGGACCTCCGCGGCCAGGCGCTCCAGGCGCGCGGCACGGTCCGGGTCAGACGTCCCCAACATCTGCGATAGCCGCTCGGTCAGGTCCGACAGTTGCACCTGGTCGGATTCCCGGGCGGCTCTGGCGGCGGGATCGGCCTGGGCGCCCTTTGGCGTGACCTGCTCGGCCTGCCGGGCCTTGCTCGCCTGCGTCGCCGCCGACTGACCCGCGTCGGCGTCTCCAACTCCGTACAAGTCTGGCACGCGCATGGGTGACGGACCACCCCCTCAAGGGGCTTATCGGACAAACCCGCTGAGAGCATTAGCGCGCGGCGCCAACGGGCCCCAGGCCCTGCCTCCGCCAGCCTTCGCCGCAGGTCCACCGAAGCAGGCATTCTGGTCTGTAGTCCGATCCGAGAAGAGCAGGCCTGGAGGCCCATTCCACCACCGATCGGATTAGGGAACTGGCGCCGGATGGCGTATACTACTGGCTTTGGAAGTCACCCGAGCGCCCGTCCGGAGCGTGCCATGGCAGCCATAGAACCCTTGGCCCTAGGACGGGCCAGTCAGGCCGCAGGGACCAGCGAGGCCCTCGCGGCCCGGCTGGCCCGGCGGTTTCACTACTACATGTCGCTGATGCGGGAGGTGGAAGACCGCATCGAGCGCAAGCTCTACCGGCAGGGCAAGATTGTCGGCGGGGTCTACGTGGGCCGGGGCCAGGAGGCCATCTCTGTCGGGGCCGGGCTGGCCGCCGAGCCGGACGACGTCCTCTTCCCCTGCCACCGCGACATGGCCCTGTTCTTCATCCGGGGCGTACACCCGCGGCAGGTGTTCGCCCAGTACATGGGCCGGGTGGGCGGGTTGACCCGCGGCAAAGACGGCAACATGCACATGGGCGACATGCGGTTAAGGATGGTCGCCATCATCAGCTCGATCGGGGCCGCCCTGCCGGTTTCGGCCGGCGCCGCGCTGGCGCTCAAGTACCAGGGCAGCCGCAACGTGACCCTGGTGTTCTTCGGCGATGGCGCCACCAGCCGCGGCGACTGGCACGAGGCGGTCAACCTGGCCGCGGTCCAGCGTCTGCCCCTGGTGCTGATCTGCAACAACAACCAGTACGCCTACTCGACTCCGCTGGACAAGCAGATGGCCTGCGCCAGCGTGGCGGACCGCGGCCCAGCCTACGGCATCCCGGCCGAAATCGTGGATGGCAACGACGTATTCGCCGTGCATGCGGCCACGCTGCGCGCCGCCGCGCACGCTCGTGCCGGGCTGGGCCCGTACCTGCTGGAGTGCCAGACCTTCCGCATGACCGGTCACGCCGCCCACGATCCGGGCGACTACGTGCCCAAACACCTGTTCGAGGAATGGGCCCGGCGCGATCCGATCAGCCGGTTGGAGGAACGCATGCTGGAGGCCGGCTGGACCACGCGGGAAGAGCTGGATCAGGCCTGGACCGCCCTGCGGCGCGAGGTGGACGAGGCCATCGAGTGGGCCGAGCGCAGTCCCTACCCCGATCCCTCGGAGCTGCTGGAAAACGTCTACGAGCAGCCCACCTCCCCTGGAGGCGCTTAGGATGCCCACGACGTACTTGGAGGCCATCCGCCAGGGCATCCTCGAGGAAATGGAGCGCGACTCGCGGGTCTTCCTGATCGGCGAGGACATCGGCATTTATGGGGGCGCTTTCAAACTCACTTCCGGACTGCTGGAACGCTTCGGCGAGCGCCGTGTGATCGACACGCCGCTGAGCGAAGCGGGCATCGTGGGCGCGGCCATCGGGGCGGCCCTGATGGGCCTGCGCCCGGTGGCCGAGATGCAGTACATCGA
>VFZS01000188.1 GCA_016871095.1 Acidobacteriota bacterium | reverse complement strand
GCTGGCGCCCCTGCCAGACGGCGATGCTGGCCCAGTTGGCGGACGGTCCCTCGCAGACGTCGCGCCGGCCACCGGCATTCTGCAATGAGCACCGCCTGCGCTCTCCGCCGCCCCGACATCACTTGGCGGCACGAAGTCGGCGGGGCGCTGATCGCGGCGCTCAACATTGCCGGCGCCTGTCACGTCTCCTGGATCTCTCCTCTTGCACCCGTGCAAGGCACATGGTGTAATTTCAGTCGGGAGCCACTTCTTGGGAAGTACCGGCGATTCGGCGAGTTGGAGCGACTTCATAGCCGGCCTGGATACTAGGCGACGGCGAGCGTCTGCCGCTGTCGACGCCGCATCCAGGGCCGAACTCGGTCAATTCCTGACGCCGAGCGCCGTGGCCCGGTTCATGGCCGGCATGTTTGGCATTCACGGGAAGGAGATCAGCCTCCTGGATGCCGGCGCCGGCATAGGTTCCCTGTCTGTAGCACTCATTGCCGAACTGGCGAGCCGGCAGCAGCCACCAAGAAGGATCCGCGCAACCCTGTACGAGGTGGATTCCATGTTGGCTCAACTGCTCGAGCGAACAATGGCGGCCTGCTCTGGCCTCTGTGCCGATCGCGGAATTGCGCTTGAGTACGAGGCTCTCAGGGAGGATTTCATCGACGCGGCAACCTCAGCCTGCGCGCTGCCGCTGACGCGGACGCCGAGGATAGACTTCGACTGTGCGATTCTCAACCCACCGTACCGGAAAATCAACGGCGACTCGGATACAAGAAGAGCGCTGAGCGCCGCCGGCATCGAGGTCAACAACCTGTACTCCGCATTCCTGGCGTTGGCGGCGCGGCTGCTCAAGCAAGACGGCGAACTGGTGGCCATCACTCCGAGGAGTTTTTGCAACGGTCCCTACTTCAAGGCCTTCCGACGGGACTTCTTCTCCCGGATGGTGCTGCACCAGATTCACGTCTACGAATCCCGTTCGGATGCTTTCCGGGATGACGAGGTCCTTCAGGAGAACCTAATTCTTCACGCGGTCAAGACGCGGCGCCGGCCGGAGTCCGTGATCATCTCGATCAGTCTCGGCCCGCTCGACCCGAACCCGCGCATGTGGCGGGTGCCGTACGGGGACGTGATCCATCCGCGCGACCCCGAGATGGTGGTGCACGTGATCGCGGACGAAGCGGGGCGCAAGGCGGCCGACGTCGCTGGGCAACTGAGTAGCAGCCTCGAACACCTTCGATTGTCGGTCTCGACCGGCCGCGTTGTGGATTTCCGCGCCCGTCCGTTCTTGCGCGCCACTCCGGAGACCGGCACGGTGCCTCTGGTCTACCCCTTCAACCTCGAGGCCGGCCGGGTGGTCTGGCCCAAACCACACCCGCGGAAGCCTACGGCGATTACCAACGAGGATGCAACGGGGGACCTTCTGATTCCGAGCGAGATTTACGTCGTGGTGAAGCGGTTCAGCGCTAAGGAAGAGCGGCGGCGCATCGTCGCAGCGCTCTACCACCCCGATCAGGTCCGCTGCCCGGTGGTTGGCTTCGAGAACCATCTGAACTATTTCCACATCGATGGACGCGGGCTTCCGTTGCCGCTGGCCCGCGGCCTCACCGCCTTCCTCAATTCGACGTTGGCCGACACCTACTTCCGCAACCTCAGTGGACACACCCAGGTGAACGCTCAGGATCTGCGCCGGCTCAAGTATCCGAGCCGAGAGCAGCTTCTCTTGATCGCCGACCGCGTGGGTGAAGACCTCGCCGATCAGAGGGCGGTCGATCGCACGGTCGAGGAAGTCCTCGATCTCGTTTACTCAGTCTAACGCGAGTTCACCGATTCGCCTGGCGAGTTGCTCGTAAGCGCGTGCCGCGATCTCTTCCACGAACCGGTCGATGGGCTTGAATGCCTCGGTCCTGTAGTAGCCGGCTTTCTTGCTCTCGCCCTGTCGCTGGCGCGTGGCCTTCTGGTTGGCTTTCAGCGTCCAGATGTCGGTAAACCACATCGCCCGCGCGACACTGTACCGCGTCGGTGGCTCGTACTCGTGCACGACCTGGGAGTGGAAGATGTAGGCGGGAAGGCCTGTGTTCTTCACCGCGCCGATGATATCGTTGGAGTCGTTCACGTCCAACTGGAACTCGGTCATGTCGTCGATCGAGCCGGGACCGGTCTTCAATTCGATGTGAAAGATGGGCTTTGGCACCGGCGCGATCTCCGATACCAGGAAATCAAGCAAGGCCAGTTCGGACGCCAACTGCTTCTTCGTCTTGGCGCCGCGCGCGAAGGCGGTCAACCGGACGACCTCGCTCTCCTCACAGAGCAGGTTCGGGAACTTCGGCTGGACAGCCTGCCGCCAGAAGGCGAGCAGGGCCCCCGACGCGACGAACGTCTTCTGGTAGGCGATGATCACGTTCCAGCAGATCCCACACGCGAACCACAATCTCAGGGTCACCTCGGCGCGCTGGTTGCACAGGCCGCAATACCCGGCGACCGTCTCGCCGTGGTAGATCGGCGGGCGGTCGTTGAAGGCCTTCTCGGTCAGGCGCCGGGCGCAAGGATCGCAGAGGTAGATGTGCTGGACCGTCCGGCAAGTCTGGCGCGCCGTGTGCCGCGCGCAGGCCTCCCAGAAGTCGCTGCTTCGAGGCAGAGTCTCGGTGAAGGGAGGCATGGGGCAAGGAGATGAACGAAGCAGCGATTATATCGAATTGGGCAGAGGACGATTACAGTCGGCGGGGGCGCAGTGGACTTGTAGACCGCCCACCACTATCCACGCCGGTGGTGGCTTCCACACGCATATGGAGGCGGGGGTCGCGAACGCCGCCGCCAAGGCCGCGAAGACGGCGCCAGAACCGGAAGCAACACCACCACCGGCACCAGCGCCACGACCAACCACGACGCCGGAGGTTCCGCCGAGCCTCGCCGATACCGCGCCTGTGACGACCTTGGTGCAGTAACGCTGCTACGTGAACACCTGCTCAAACCCGAACTGGCAGGCCTCGCGCACGGATTCCGGTGTGAGGCTTCTGCCCGCAGCCATGGTCACGGCCACGCGGATGTCATCGGTTACTTCGCCGAACAGAGTTCCAGAGGCCTTGCGGACTTTCGCAGAGTCGCGCCGGTGCAATTGAGGCGCGATTGTTGCCTCCCACTCGGCGCGCAACTCGGCCAGACGCAACCCGAACACCTCCAACGTGTCATGCATGTAAAGGATGTCTTTTGCCCGGTTGCTTCGGCTTCGCTTCGCATGGATGAGCACCTTTTGCGCCAGGAACCGCGCTGGGTGCGCGATCCGCACAGTCCTACGCCCATCGGCCACGCCGGCAAGGTCGAGGTCAACTTCCCAGGGGTCATCCAGCAAAAGGCTAATGTGCCGGAGCCGCTGCACGGTCACGCCTCCCACTTGCGCCGTCACCGTGCGCTTGTTCCTGCCGTCGTACTCGCCGCCGACGAGAGGAGCGAGGAACTCCACGTAGAAACTGCCCTCCTCCGCGCCGAGCCGGTAGTGCGTCGCCGGTGGCTGGTCATCCCCGAAGAACTCTTCCACGAATCCGGCGGCTCGCAGACGATCTCTGATATCGCGCTCTCTGACCGGGAGCACAGCGGGAACTGCAATGTCGGTGTCCAGTGTGGTGAGCGGAGCGTAGTCCAGCATCTGTGCGCGCGGGTGAAGGCGATAGAGCCGATGTGCCCAACCGCCGATGATCACAATCCGGTCCAGCCATGGGTCGAGCGCGGTGATGAGCCGAGCGAAGGCCAGAAGATCGGAAGCCGTCTTCATCTCACCTCTTCCCGATTATCGGCCCGAGCACCCGGCGCCGGATCTGATCCGCTTGCTCTTGTCCTCGGGCGGGATGGCGGGAGACGTCGAGCCAGACCTGGAGGATGTCCGACACCGACAAGCCGTCGCGTATCACTGCCGCTCGAAAGACCGCCTCGGTGCAGGCCGGAATGCGCACGTAGGCATCAGCGCGGTGATCGGAGTCCGCTGCCGACAAACCGAGCTCTCGAAGCACGTCTGGATCGAACCGCTCCAAGTAGATGTGTGGAGGGACGCCCTGGACGAAGCCGAAACCAAGGGCATCCGCAGCGGCGAACAAGCCCAGTGCGCAGCGCGGACGGCGCGTCGCTGCTGCGCTGTATGCTTTGAGGGCAGCCAGAAGATGGGGCTGGTCTCTGGGGACGATCCACCGCACAGGTAGGTCGCGCGGACCTTGCTGGTTTGCCGCGACCCAGCGATCCAGCAGTTCGTCAACGCGGGCGAGTCTCAGATCATCCTCCCTGTCGTCGAGGAAGCCTTCGTTCCTGAGTTGCCGGACGAACCGGGATGCGCTCATGAGCGAAACCTGGGCCGCCTCCGCCAACTGGGTCGCGCTTCGGAGGGGTCCGCGAGGGACGGCGAGGAGGTCCTCCGAAATGGACTGCCCCAGGAGGACCTTGAGCATCCACTGGTTCAGATCCGAGAAAAGATGGGGCAAGCGACGCGGGCCCGCCGCTGCACGGCTTGCGGAGCGTGAGGGCCGCGCGTCGAAGACCTCGAGTCCGTGGCCGACGAAGCCGCGAAGTCCATGCGAGTCGATAATGCCAACGCCGGTCTCCGGTGCATACTGGGCCGCGAACTGCTTCACCTGCTCAGCCACCGATGGCGGGATGCGCTCTGAAGCCACGACCGCAACGGGCACAGCCCCCTCCGGGAACCGGTTGGCGGCCGTCCGGACTTGCAGGATGGCCTGGGACAGAAGCGGGATCAGGCGGTCGCGGCGGCCTTCGGCGGATCGCATGATTTCGAACAGGTAACACCTCCCGCCGCCCTCCACAATGAGGCTCGGCTGTGCCTGCCCGGCGGAGGAACGGCGGTGAACCCGCCAGTGAGCGCGCCGGAACACATCGGCCAGGAGGCGTGCAGAATCACCAATCGATGGTCCGCTGCGGTTGCGATAGGGCATGGCGTACTCCCCAGCTTGGCCATGTGATATCACTTGGCCACGTTAGCTAACACGACCATGTTACCGTGGTTCTGGTGGCTGCGTCAAGATGCGCGCCGCCGGAGCATCAGAAATGAGCGACACCTGAGCAGTTGACAGATTACAGCGCAACCCATAAATTATCTATGGGTAACGGTTATGTCCGTCAACTCCTAGCGGATTACGGGAGTCGCAGAGCGCATTCCCGTAATGCGCTCGTTGAACGAAACCGCGGCTATGGGGATTTCATGGGCGTGGCGGGGGACCAGGCGGGGCCTATGGGGTTGCCGGAAGGGCGGGTAGGGAGCGGTTCCGGGTGGGGTGAGCGGGCGATTGGGGCGTGCACCTGACGGTGGCGGGACTGCGGAGGGATGGAGGGACACAGCTCCCCGGTGGGAGTGGTCGAATCTCCCGCGGGCAACAAGTCTGTGTGTGTGCGGCCAGCGGATGCATGGAGTTGCTCAGGAGGTGTCGGCCAACCAGCCGTCGGTGCCGGTGGGTAGTAGAGAAACGCGATAGTGCGGTGGGATCTCGCGGCGGCGCACCAGGCGTCCGGTTCCACAGCCCGGGCAAGCCATCAGGTCGATGCCGGTGCGCTCCCGCAGGCGTTCCCACCAGGGCGGGCGGTCCTCGGCGCTAGGATGAGACACCGCCGACTGGGGGCCGCTACCGGCCGAGGCCAGCAGGCGGCGCGCAGTTTCGAGCTTGGTACTGATGTGGCGGCCGGCATACAGGCCGAAGTGACGGATGCGCGTGTAGCCTTTCGGCAGCACGTGCAAGAGAAAGCGCCGGATGAACTCCAGGGCGTCTAAGGTCATCTGCCTGCGACGCCCGTGGTCGGTGTAGTCCTTGAGGGTGAAGGTGACCCGAGCGTTGCTGAAGGCGATGATCCGGTGGTTGGAGATGGCCACGCGGTGGGTATAGCGGCCCAGGTATTGGAAGACCTGTTCCGGCCCGGAGAAGGGCGGCTTGGCGTAGACGACCCAGTCCTTCTGGTAGAGCCGGTCGATGAAAGACCGCCAGCGGGCTGGCTCGGCCAGTTCGGCGGTGCTGCCGCCCAGCCGGAGCTTCCCGGACTGGTAGGCCTTCTGGAGAGCGTCGAGAAACTTGCCGCGAAACAGTTTGCCGAGTACTTTCACGGGGAGGAAGAAGTTGTGCCTGGCTGCCACCCAGCGCTGGCCGTCCGGCGAGAGCCCGCCGCCGGTGACTACACAGTGCAGGTGCGGGTGAAACAGGAGGTTCTGCCCCCAGGTGTGCAGCACGGCGGTGCAGCCGATCTCGGCGCCCAGATGCTTTCGGTCAGCGGCGATCTGGCGCAAAGTGTCGGTGGCAGAGGCGAACAGGAGGTCGAAGAGGACCTTCGGGTTGCCCTGAGTCAGCGGATTGAGTTCCTCCGGGAGGGTGAAGACCACGTGGAAGTGCGGCGCCGGTAGGAGTCTCTCTAGACGGTCCTCCAGCCACTGCTGGCGGGCCAGGCTCTGGCACTTGGGACAGTGCCGGTCCCGGCAGGAGTTGTAGGAGATGCGCTGATGACCGCAGGAGTCGCACTCCTCGACGTGGCCGCCCAGAGCGGCGGTGCGGCACTCCGTGATGTGGCGCATCACCTTCTGTTGGGCGGAGGAGGGGCGCTGGGTGCAGCCATAGGCTTCTCCGTGCACACGCAGGATGTCGGCGACCTCGAAACGAGGCCGGCCGCTTGCCGCCGCGGCCACCGGCGCTCAACCCAGAACCCGGGCGGCCGGCGTGCCCAGCAGGTCCAGCGGGCTGCGCGTGCGCCCGATGTGCTCCAGGCTGACGTGAGTGTAGACCTCGGTGGCCCGCAAGGAGCCGTGGCCGAGCAGGGTGCGGATGACCGCCACGTCGGTTCCGAATTCCAGCAGGTGGGTAGCGAAGCTGTGCCGCAGGGTGTGGACGGTAGCACGCTTTCTGATTCCGGTCGTGGCCAGCGCTTGGCGGAAGACGCGCCGGACCGACTCCGGGCAGGCGTGGCCCGCCTGGGTCTGTCCCGGGAACAACCAGGTTTGCGGTCGCTGTTGCCGCCAGTAGTCACGCAGAAAGGTCAACAGCCGCTCCGACAGCACGGTATAACGGTCCCGGTCGCCCTTGCCGGCGTGGATGTGGATGACCATGCGTTTGGAGTCGAGGTCCTCGGCGCGCAACCGGCAGGCTTCCAGGATGCGCAGCCCGCCGGCATAGATGATCATCAGGATGGCCCGGTACTTCGCACTTTGGACCGCTTCCAGCAGGGCCGTCACTTCGGTGCCGCTGAGCACCGCGGGCAGACGCACCTGGACTCGCTGGACCGGGAAGTACTCGACCTCTACCGCTCGGCGTAAGGTCACGCGGTAGAGAAACGTCAACCCGGCCCGTACCTGGCGGAGGGTCTCTCGCGAGACTTTGCGTTCCTCCATCAGGTGCAGTAGGTACCGCCGGATCTCCTCCTCGCCCATCTCGGCGGGCGAGCGCATGTGGAACTTGGCGAACTGGTAGGCGTACAGCAGATAGATGCGCCGGGTGCAGGCACTGTAACCACCGAGCTTCAGATCCTCCTCCATCCGGTCGCGTAGCTTTCCCATGGTATGGTGTTCTCCTTTCGTGACTTGCGATCGCGCTCTCTCTGAGCGGCGATCTCAAGCCAGCAGACCACTACGAGGAGGGTGTTCGGAAGCGGGCCCCCACTGACAGACGTATCGCGACCAGATGCTCAGTTGCGGCCAGCTACCGCGCAGCGGTTTCGTTCAACAATGGTGTCTGTGGCGCTCGGGCCTTCGTGGCGACACACCCGGTCTTCACCATCGAGGAGTTCGCCGAGTGGCATGCCTCCAACCGCACAACGGGGGGACGCGCGGTGGAAGCGCTGCTGGCTTACCACGTCAACAGCGGGCATCTCGTGCGCGTCCGCAAGGGACTATACGCTACGGTGCCAGGGGGCTCCACGGCCGCCATCGTGCCCATCGATCCTTTCCTCGTGGCCGGCAGGCTGACGCCCGACGCGATCTTGGCCTATCACACGGCGCTCGAATTCCACGGCAAAGCGCACTCGCCCACACACGAGTTCTTCTACCTGACCAGCCTTGCGGCACGCCCACTCGAGTTCCGCGGGCAGCGGTTCCGGGCTGTGCACCCACCTGCCGCATTGAGGTCCAAGCGGGCGGAGCACTCGAACGCCCTCACCGCAGATCGGATGGGACTCAGCGTTCGCGTGACTAACCTCGAACGGACGATGGTGGACGTACTCGACCGGCCGCACCTCGGAGGCGGCTGGGAAGAGATCTGGCGCAGCCTCGAAGGTGTAGAGTTCTTCGATCTCGATGCGGTCGTTGAGTACGCGCTGCTGTTGGAGAACGCAACCACGATCGCCAAGGTCGGCTTCTTCCTGGAGCAGCACAGGGAGCCTTTGATGGTCGAGGATCGGCACGTCGGTCCCCTGCGCCAACGCATTCCCCGCGTCCCGCATTACTTCTCCCGCGCTGATCGGCGTTCCGGCAAGCTCGTTCCCGGCTGGAACCTCGTTGTTCCCCCCGAGATTGTCGAACGGCGCTGGCAGGCAGCGGTGTGAGGATCTCCGCCCAGCGGTTGCAGGCCGAGGTCGGGGTTCTCGCGTAGGAACCTGGAGCAGATGCGCCTCTTCTACCTCAACTGCAAAATCCCGCAGACACTGTCTGCGGTATCGCAGCTCTGCCCGCCAGCCGTCGTGCCACCCGCGAAATCGCAGACGCCCTCTGCGGAATTGGTCCCGCCGAGTGCCTCCTAAGCTCGTCCTTGTTCGAGAGTTGTCCCGTACCAGGCGAGAGCTCCAGGCTGCAAGGCAACGCCAATGACTGCACGGCAAGCGCGCGCGTGCCTCATTGCAGCCCGGCCAGAGTCCAAACTCGCCGGCACCACGTTGAGGCCCTGGGGACGCCCTCGGGGGTCACCCAAAACCGGCCATTGAGGGTCACCTGAAAACCGGCCAACGGGGCTGACTCAGGACATTGAGCACGACGGGGGACTTACCCTCCGTCGAGA